>CALYUZ010000029.1 GCA_945492685.1 uncultured Methanomassiliicoccaceae archaeon
TGCTTCTCGATGGCGAGCTTCTCCACGAAGGATTTGAAGACCTCGGCACGGGGATCGGACTTGGTGTACACCGCATGTCCCATACCGTAGATCAGTCCCTGGTGGTCGAAGGCCTTCTTGTCGAGGATGTGGTTGAGGTACTTCCTGACCTCCTTCTCGTCGGTGATGTCCTTGACATGCTTCTTGATGTCCGCGATCATGTCCATGACCTTGATGTTGGCACCGCCGTGCTTGGGTCCCTTCAGTGATGACATGGCCGCCGCGATGACCGCGTAGGTGTCGGAACCGGAGGATGTGGTCACCCTGGTGGTGAAGGTGGAGTTGTTGCCTCCGCCGTGCTCCATGTGGAGCACCAATGCAAGGTCCAGGACGGTGGCCTCGAGGTAGGTGTAGGATTTGTCGGGCCTGAGCATGCGCAGGATGTTCTCCGAGGTGGATAGTGCCGGATCGGGCCTGTGGATGTACATGCTCTCGTCGTTGATGTAGTGGTTGTACGCGTGGTAGCTGTACACGGTGAGCATGGGGAAGACACTGATCAGATAGATGCACTGTCTGAGGACGTTCTCCAGGGAGTTGTCCAGGGGCTTCTTGTCGTAGGATGCGAGGAACAGGATGCTCCTTGTGATGGAGTTCATGATGTCCTTGCTGGCGGCCTTCATCAGGACGTCCCTGGTGAAGGTCACGGGAAGCTTGCGCTCCTCGATCAGGTGTGCCTTGAACTCGTTTAGCTCCTCCTTGCTGGGGAGCTCTCCGAAGAGCAGGAGGTACGAGACCTCCTCGAATCCGAACCTCTTGTTTAGGAATCCTTTTGTGAGGTCCCTGATGTCGTATCCGCGGTAGTGGAGCTCTCCTTCGCAGGGGACCTTGACACCGTCGACGATCTTGGTTCCGTCGACCTGTGACACGGATGTGAGTCCGACGACGACTCCGTTTCCTTTGCTGTCGCGGAGTCCCTTTTTGACATCGTACTTTGTGTAGAGTTCGGGTGCGAACGCATCGCTTTTGCGGCACATCTCGCACTTGTTCTCTATGAACTGCTTGTATTCGTGATTCATTCTTCTCTCCCCTTGGAAAACGTTTCACTGCCCCGGAGGCTGGGATGCCGCTTCGCGGCCTGATATCGAACACGCACCCTAACCTTCGGTGACATAAAAAAGGATTGGCGACCATTTCCGGTTCCGCCAAAACGGAAAAATACGAATGGTGGGGATTACCCACCCATGCCAAGGATCCTGTTGTCAGGGAGGACCATAGAGGTCCCTGTCGGTGGCACCATAGAGTCCGCTGTAACTTCCGAGGGACTCCATCCCGATGCTTATCTGTACCTTTCCGGGAGCACACCCGTACCCATGGACACCGTCCTTTCCGAGGATTCGGAGATAAAGGCCATCCGTGTGGCCTCGGGCGGATGACGGTCGGATACGGGTGATCGGGCGTCACTGACTCGCGAACTCGACCAGTGCGTCGAAGTCGAATCCCGCTTCCATCGCATGTTTGGTCATCTCGTCCAGGTTGGACAGGAAGGCGGCGTGTGTGTCTGTGCCCTCCAGTTTGCCCTCGGACGATGACAGAGAATCCTCCTCCGGGAACCTGAGGTTCTCGTATGGGAGGACTCCGAGGCATTTCATGCCGGTGAGCTCCTCGATCCTCTCGATACCGGATCTGAGGATGGACCCGTCCCCTCTGAACCTGTTGATGACGAATCCCTTCATCAGATGCTTCAGGTCATCGGGGATCAGTCTCCACGTTCCGTAGATGGCGGCGAACACGCCTCCCCTTTCGATGTCTCCGACCAGGATGGTGGGAACCTGCAGTTCCCTCATCAGGCCCGTGTTGGCCAGGTCCCTCTCCATGAGGTTCAGCTCGACCGGGGAGCCGGAACCCTCGCAGACTATGAAGTCATGGTCCTCGGACAGCCTGTCGAACGCGGCGTGAACCTGCTCCATCACCACGGGCTTGTCCATGGGCTTCTCCCTGGTGACGTCCATGAAGGGCTGTCCGTTGACGATCAGCTGTATGACGCCGTTCCCGCAGGGTTTCATGAGCACGGGGTTCATGTCCGTCTCGGGTTCGATCCCGCAGGCCCATGCCTGGAACGCCTGCCCCATGCCTATCTCCCCTCCGTCCTTCGTCGCGTAGGAATTAAGGGAAAGGTTGGACCCCTTGAACGGGGCTGGCCTGTATCCGTTCCTCGAGAGGTAGCGGCAGACCATGGCGCTGACCGTGGTCTTCCCGGCACCCGATGATGTTCCGATGAGCAGTATCCTCTTCATTCCTCCACCCCCAGGATCTCCATGAGCTTGGGTATGTCCATGTTCTCCTCGAACACCTTGGCGAGCTTCACGATGTTGTCCTCGATTATCTCGTCGTAGTCGCGGGTGTCCCTCGTGTCCACGGGCTTCCCGTCGTGCTTCACGAAAGACAAGAAGTACTTCCTGAACGCGGGGCGGTCGAATATGCCATGGAGATATGTTCCGAAGGTGAGGTCGTCGATCCTGTAGGATCCCTCCTCCTGGGGGCCCTGGTCGAACCTGTTCTCTATGACGAACAGCGGCTTCTCCCTCACATCGGACATGCCCATGTGGAGTTCGTATCCGGTGATCGGTCCCCCGTCACCCACGAGCATGTGACCCTCGCTCTGTATGACCCTCTTCTTGTATTCCCCGAAGACGGTGGTGTTGTCGAAGAATCCCAGTCCGTCCATGATCCTGGGCACTCCGGCCTCCAGTCCCTTGGAGTCATCGAGGATCTTGCCCATCATCTGGTATCCGCCGCATATCCCAACGATGGGGACCTTCTTCCACAGCTTCCTGATGCCGTCGCTGATACCCTTCTCGTTCATCCACAGCATGTCCGCAACGGTGTTCTTGGTTCCCGGAAGGACGATTGCATCCACTCCCTCCAGGTCCTTTCCGTCCTCAACGAAGACTATGGACACATCCTCGAGGAACAGCGGGTCCAGGTCGGTGAAGTTGGCGATGCGGGGGTATTTGACAACCCCTATCAGCGATTTGCCCTCGCCCTTCCTCCTCACTCCCCTGAGGGATTCCGAGTCCTCGTTGGGGAGCACGACGTCCGCATGGGGGATGATGCCTATGACGGGGATGCCGGTGAGTTCCTCGAGCTTCTTGGCCCCGGGTCTGATGTTGTCCAGGTTCCCGCGGACGTTGTTGAGCATGATCCCCTTGACGCGCTTCCTGTCCTCCTCGGGCAGCAATTCGACCGTTCCGATGGCGTATGCGAACGATCCTCCCCATTCCACGTTCACTACCAGGATGACGTCCGCATCGGCTATCTCGGCGGCACGCATGTTGGCGATGTCCTTGTCGTAGATGTTGATCTCCGCGGGGGATCCGGCACCCTCCATGATGACGAAGTCGTACCTCTGCTTGAGGAAATCCACATGCTCCCTCACGATCTCCCTTCCGGGTCCCGGGACGAACTCGTTGTAGTATCCGTCCACATCGTAGTCGGCATAGGGCTTCCCGCAGACTATCACCTGTGATGTGGTGTCCTTCTTGGGTTTGAGCAGGATGGGGTTCATGTGATGGTCCGGGTTCTTGAGTCCGGATGCCTTGGATTGGAGGGTCTGAATCATCGCGATCTCGGAACCGTTCCTGGTCACCTTCGAGTTCAGGCTCATGTTCTGGGATTTGAACGGGGATACGATGAATCCCCTGTCGTGGAGTATCCTGCAAATGGCGGCCACGGTCACCGATTTCCCGGCGTCGGATGTGGCACCGACGACCATCAGGGCCTTCCCCTGATGATAGAACCTCTCCTTGGCCTCCCTGAAGATGTCCTTGAACCTGGGGTCGCCTGCCTCCTGGATCCCGAGCCTTTCGACCTCGGATATGATGAACCTGCAGACGGGTGTCCTGTGGATGAACAGGCAGTCGGTGCAGTTCCACACCTTCTGTCCGCGCTTGCCGATCAGTTCGCTGCCCAGGTCCGTGTCGTTGCACGGGTAGAACGGGCAGAAGCAGAAAGTGCAGTCCTGTCCTGTGAAATGGCAGGGGTTGTATTCGCAGGCTTTGTTACAGCCTATCCAGCCCTGCTCCAGCTCCTCGTTGACCTTCTTCTTGATGCAATCCATGCGGGTGACCCGTCACAGCATCCACTCCCACGGATATAAGGATGTTACAGGGCAGGTGGATGTATCGTACAGCATCCGTGCGGATGGATCCGTCAAGGTACTTTCGGCACTTTCGGTGACCCCACCGTCCCGCTTAAAAGGGCGGGTGAGATGGGAACGGTCGATGGGATCAGATTTCAAGTTCGTTCATTGTGCGGACCTGCATCTGGGAAGCCGGTTCAAGGGGGTGTCCGAAAGGGATGCCGAGGCCGGCAGGAGGATGAGGGAGTCCGCGTTCGAGTCCTTCGGCAGGATCGTGGACCTGGTGATTTCGGAGGATGCGGATGCACTGGTGATATCCGGCGATGTCTACGATGATGGGAACGCCCTCCCATCAACACGCAGCCGTCTCTGTTCGGAGTTGGCAAGGGCAGGGGTCCCGGTGTTCATCAGCCGCGGGAACCATGACAGTTCCACATCATGGGATGAATCCATCCCGTATCCAGAGAACGTCCACGAGTTCGGGAAGGATCCCGAGAGCATCATCGTTCATTCCAGAGGGGGTGACTTCGAGGTGGTCGGAGTCAGTTTCGGGACATCACACGAGGAGAGGGATCTGGCATCGATGCTGGCAGGCCGTCCGGGGATGTTCACGGTCGCATGTGTCCACTGTGACGTGGATTCCTCATCGGAGGGTCTCAGATACGCCCCTTGCAGGTTGCAGGACCTTCAGGGGAGGAATGTGGACTACTGGGCCCTGGGGCACATACACAAACGCCAGATCCTGTCGGAACGTCCATATGTGGTGTATCCGGGGAACATCCAAGGGCGCAGCTTCAGGGAGACCGGTCCGAAGGGCGCGTACCTCGTGACCGTCTCTTCCGGAGTGGTCTCGGGGCTGAGGTTCGTACCCACCCAATCCATGATGTGGCATGACATCTCGGTGGACATCTCGGGTAAGACCTTGGAATCGATGGCCTCCGATATATCCGGACGCATCAGGAAGGGGGACCTGGTGAGGATAACATTCACCGGCTCCGGTCCGTTGGACGGGATGCTCAGGACCGATGTCGACGATGCAGTCTCGGTTCTGGAGGAACGCACAGGGTGCAGGATAGCCTCCTGGGAGGTCGATACATCGCCCGATTTCGACATCTGGTCGATGGGAGGGGGCGATGATCTCGCATCCAAGGTGTCATCTGCCGGAAGGAGGTTGTCCGGTGACAGGCAGGGGATCCTCGAACGCGTCATGTCGAATCCGGTGCTGTCACGTCATAGGAGCTTCTTCGAATCCCTTTCGGATGAGGAGTTGTCCAAGATGGCCGAGGATGCGGCGCGCATGGTCATAGCCGAGATGGGGGTGTCGAGATGAGGATATCGCTGATCGACATCGCCTCATACGGGAGGATCAGGGACCGTAGGGTCGCCATCTCCCCCGGCCTCACCGTCATCCACGGACCGAACGAGAGCGGCAAGACCACCGTCATGGAGTTCATCAGGAACACCCTGGTCCCCACCAACAAGAGGGACGTCTACCCGGAGAGGGCCAGGACGGATACGGGTTCGATCACCTACGAGGAGGATGGGGAAGAGGGCACCATCACCCTTGTCCAGAAGGCGAGGGGAGGGGACGTCCCCGATTGCATATCGAGGTTGGAGCCGGATCTGTTCAGGTCCGTCTTCGCCATGGGCCAGAGGGACCTCGATGATGACAGGGTCGTGACATCGGGGGACATCTCATCGAGGTTTCTATCCGTTCCCGGAGGGGATTCGATGCCTTCGGCCATGGATTCGATATCGGGCAGGGTGGATTCCAAGGTCGGGAAGACATCGAGATCCCCGTCCGAACTGAACGATCTTGATGGCAGACTGGCATCCCTGGATTCCGACATCGCAGGTCTGAGGGCCTCCGCGGAATCGTATGGTGTCCTGGCCCGGCGCAGGGATTCGTTGAAGACGGAGCTTGAGGAGGCCGGACGTGACGCTGAGGCATCCAGAAGGGACTCCGAGATCATATCCCTGTACGAATCGCAGAGGGAGAATTACCGGAGGTTGTCATCCGCCAGAGCCGAACTGAACGGCCTCGGAGACTTCCGCCGCGTTTCCAAAGCGGATTCCGACAAGGCCGTATCGTTGGAGGCCGATCTGAGGAATGCCCGGTCCAATCTTGATTCCGACAAGGCGGAAATCGGGAGACTGAAGGAGGCCATGGGCGGTATCGATCCCGATGCCGTGTCGGGGATCCGTGGAAGGATGTCCGAGGTCATCGACGGACGCGGAAGATACAGGTCGGAATCCTCCAAACCCAGGGAGGAATCAGTCCCCCGGAAGAGCGGAGGTCCCAAGGCCGCATTGTTGGCCGGTGTCCTCATGATCGTCCTGGGTATCGTGGCCGCGACGGTCACACCATATGCCCTGGCGCTATCGGCGGTGGGTGCGGTCGTCGCTGTGGTCGGAGTGAGAAGGCAACCCGTTGCATCCCCGTCGGTCCCTGCCGTTGACGTGGCCTTCATCGAGTCGTATGAACGCAACGTGAGGGAGATATGCACGAAACTGGGGATCCACACTGCAGGTATCGAACAGGCCGTGGATTCCATCATCTCCGTGGCGGATTCCTACGACCGTCTGAGGGACCGTGCCCCGGTTTCATCGAGGATCAGGGACGAGTATCTGGATAGGAGGTCCGTTCTGGACTCTTTCTACTCCGGTTATTCGGGGAAGGATGGTTTCGAGGAGTGCATCAGGAAGACAGCGAGGGAGGCGGAGCTGAGGACTGCCATCAATCACCTCAGGGATGCCATAAGGAGCTCCGGCCTGGACCCCGAACAGTCCAAATGCCCCGTCGAGGCCAGGGCGGAGGCCGGTCCGGACATCACCCGTATCTCGTCCGACATCGGATCGCTGGAGGCCGAGATGCGCCATGTGCTCGATACCAGGGAACTCGACTCGCTGATTGATTCCAGGGAATCCCTCGAGGAGGAGAGGAGGAAAGTGCTTATGGAAGGTGCAGTGGCGGTCCTGGCGATGTCCATCGCATCCGAGGCCTGCGACGATGCGTACAGCAACATCCAACCCGGTGTCGCCGCCACCGCCGACAGGTTCCTATCCATGATGACCTCCGGGAGGTACAGGATCGACATGGATCCCAGAAGGAAGGATGTCCTGGCAGTGTCGGACGGGGATGAGGTCAAGGGCCCGAAGAGGTGGAGCACCGGCCTCAGGGCACAGGTCCTGCTCTCCATGAAACTGGCCGTGGCGAAGGAGCTCGGTGACGGGAAGGTCCCCATGATACTCGATGACGTCCTGCTGCCCTTCGATCCCGACAGGATGGAGGGGGCGGTCAGGGCCCTCGCAGAGGTTTCCCGCGAGATGCAGGTGATCATGTTCACGTGTGATCCCGCCGTGGCGGACGTCGCTTCGGAACTCCAGGATGTGTCCGTGGTCCGTTTGGAGGCTTTAAACGCCTGAACAAACCTTTTTCACACTATATTTATAAACTATGTATCTATCCAGGCATCAGAGGGAATGCACTGGACATCCCCTGTTCACATTCACATCACGATCATCACTCGCCCTGATGAGTGGGCGAACACCGAAGGGACCGCGGGCAACGGAGCGCCGACCCGGTCAATGCCGGTACCCGTCGGAATTGGTTAACAACAACCGTACCCGGAACGGCCGGGATACGAGGAAGCCGAGCAGGCGGTTCCAGTTTTTCCCTCCTACCCCAACGGAGGGTAACAATGAATATCGATCCCAATACAACGAAGTAC
>CALYUZ010000030.1 GCA_945492685.1 uncultured Methanomassiliicoccaceae archaeon
TCCGGCGATCAGCTCAGGGATGCCATAGGGATAGGCGAGGACCGATGTGGACCTTAGACAGTACACCACGAGCATGCCTATGATCGCTGGGGGCAGGACCTTCCCGATGAACACGACCTTCGGCGGGATCTCCTTTCCCTTGGGGAACACCAGGAAAGATGCGGCACGGGTTGCGAAGGTGGCGATGGCTATCGCCGCGATCATGATCAGTGATGATGCCGTATCAAGCATCGGTCATCCCCTCCTCCTTCCCGATCCTCTTCTTCCCCAGCATGATGACCGCTATGATCAGCAGCATCGTGGGGAGGACGAAGTTGTCCGCTCCGAACACCAGTAGGCACACCATCGATGCGCAGATACCGATCAGTTCCGGAAGACGGTTGTTCCTGTGGCACCAGAGTTCCACGAACATGACGATGAACAATGCGGTCATCGCGAACTCCACTCCTTCGGAGCTGAACGGCAGTGTTCCGGCTATCACCGACCCCAGTATGGTTCCGATCACCCAGTACAACTGGTTCAGTAGCGTTATGGAGAGGAGGAACTTCTCCTCGTCCACATCGTCGGGGACATCCGTGGTGCATATCAGGGAGTATGTCTCATCGGTCATCCCGAATATCAGATACCATCTCTTCCAATCGAACCTGTTGTATCTGTCAACCAATGACAGTCCGTAGAAGATGTGCCTCACGTTGACCATCAGTGTCAGGAAGACAGCCTGAAGGACCGAGAATCCGGGTACGAAGAAGTTCACCGCGAGATACTGTCCCGATCCGGCGTACACCACGATGCTCATGAGGATCGCCCAGAGGACGTTGTATCCCTTGTCGGCGAACAGCACGCCGAAGGCCAGGCCTATGAACAGGTATCCTGCAAGGACCGGGATCGTGTAGGGGAATGCCCTTCTCATGTCGTAGGCGTAGGAACCCAATGTATCATTGCGTGCATCGGGTGGTCATATAAGCCACTGTCCACTCGGGATAGATTATTATCACGTTGTTATGATGAAAAGAATCGGTTTCCGGGAGGGGGTTCCCACCCCCGCCCAGGATCATTCGTCGCTGGATCCGGACCTGACCTTCACGGCCATTCCTTTCTTCCTCTGCCTGATCTCGAAGGGGATGAGGAAGGCGCGTCCGGTGGCGATGGGGTTGTCGTTCCTGTCGGTGACGATGACCTCCTCCATGGGGCGGAGATCGGGATCGCAGTCCAGGACGAACTGTGCGAACACGTTGCGTCCCTCGGACACGAACGGGATGGAATCATCCATGACGGACACCCTCATGAACGGTGCGGGGCATGCCTCGACGATCCTCTTGGCACCCTCCATCCTCAGGGTGTACATACCGTCGCCGGCGCGCATGGACAGGACGTGCTCCCCGTCGGAGATGACGTTCCTGATCTTGCCGGTCTTCTTGCTTGTGACGAGCTCGATCTTCCCCCTGAACAGCGCCTCCGTCGCCTCGATACCGAACTGGTATCTGGAGACGGCCTTTGCCCTGAGAAGGTCCGCATCGAACTCCTCGGTCCCGTCGTCGGGGATCTGTGATGGTTCGATAGCCTCCTTGAATCCCATCATGCTCAGGAACTGGAATGTGATCCTCTCGGATTCCGTCTCGGTCTCCATGTCCATGTTCTCGGGGAACAGGGACTGGGCCAGGGGGTACATCTCGTCGAGTTCTGCGGGGACGGGTCCGAATGCGGACACCACGATCGGTGTGTATCCGGCCCTGCGGGCCTTGGCGAACTCCTCGGCATAGGGTCTGCTGTAAGGCTTTCCCTTACTGTCCTCGAACAGTACGGCCTTGTCTGTCGGAGGGATGTATCTGGTTCCCAGCCTGTCCAGGTACCTCTTGAACACGGGGCGGTTCCTGGTCTCGGGTCCTGTGTAGAATATGGCCCCCTCCCTGCTGATGGGGTCGTAGTTCTCGGTCAGGTCCTGGTACTCCCTCAATCTCCTGAGGGCGTCCAGAAGCGCGGGGTGGGCCCTGCATCTGATCTCCGCGAGCTCCCAGAGCCTTCCCTCCTTGATGTACCTCCTGACGAGGGCCAGTTCCTGTGTGATCTGGTAGAGGTTGTGCTCGGCGATGAGTTTGGTCTTGGACTTCTTGTCCATCTTCCTGAGCTGCTCCAGGGTGTGTCCCCTGCATGCGGGGCAGTTGCAGTCCAGGGTCTCCATGTCCTGGAGGCGGAATGTACCGTCGACGAACATCATCCTGTCGTCCCTGGCGAACTTGGCGTATGATGCGGAGTCGAAGAAGTCGCATCCCATGAGTGCGAGGAGGGCGAGGACCATGGGGTGTCCGGCACCGAAGGCGTGGACGGGCCTGTTGGGGTTCAGTCCCTTCTTGGATGACATGATGACATCCACGAGCTCGGAGTAGCGGTACTGCTCCATCAGGGGGACTATACCTCCCACGGGGTGGACGTCGATGTCCATGGTGGCCATCCTCCTGGCGCAGTCCTCCCTCAGGTCGGTGTAGATGGAGCCCTGTGCGACACCGTTGATCATCATGTCTCCCTTCATCTCGCAGGCCTTCTGCGTCCTCTCCAGGGTGACCTCGATGGATTTAGCGGTCTGCTCCTTGGTCCAGTAGGGCTCGGTGAAGATGTCCAGGACGGTTCCTATGTCGGTGCCTATCGCCTTCTGGAACTCGATGATCTCCTCGTTCGTGAGCTCCACCTCTCCGTACATGTGGCTCTGGAATGTACCGGAGTCGGTCATGATGATCCCCGGGAAGTCCAGCATCTCATGCAGTCCGACCTCCCTCGCCTTCTCGTTCAGCTCCTTTGTGTTCTTGATGATGTAGGAGTTGGTGATGAGGCTCTTGAACCCGAACTTGTCGTAGAGCTCCCTGGCCGGGACGGTGTTGATCTTCGGGTTGATCACGGGGAACAGGGCGGGTGTCTCCATGGTCTTCCCGGAGTTGGTGGTGAATTTGCCGATACGGGCCATGCCGTCGCGGCGGATGATCTCGAACATGACGAGAGCATCGGGGGCACGGATATAATGTTGTCCGTGGTCGGATACGGTGATATCGTTCCAGAAGTGGGGATAAGGTCCCGCCCGTCCTCGGGGCGGGGATGATGGGTCACTGGTCCATGACGGGGATGTTGTTCCTGTTCATGTCTGCGAACACCTTGGCAATGGCGTTCTTCATGATGGTGTCGGGTACATCCTCGATGTACTCCCTCTTCCAGTCGAGGGTGGGACGTCCGAACACGACCCTGCCTCCCTGGCCCAGGTCGCAGCTGTCCTCCACCTCGAGCATCTTGATCTCCAATCCCTCGATGATCTCGGGGATCGTCCTGCCGTTGATGAGGACCGTGTTGGGTCCGTCGGTGACCGTCTCGGTGAACTTGCAGGAGATATCCCCCATCTGCATCTCGAAGATGAGGTCCTTGATGTAAGCGGTCATGGCACCGGTGGTCCTCCTGCGGATCGTGGGATCCTGGAGCTCCGCATCGGAGTGCCTGTACTCTATGTCGATCATCGCCATGGTCCGAGTCAACGCCGATGATTCTGAAAAAACTGTCGGAGCAACATCCCGATGGAACGTCGCATGTGCTCCGTTTTTATCATGGCTCATCCTGGGGGTTCCCATGGATCGCAGGTTCCCTCTGATCGTCCTTGCGGTGGCGATCGTCCTTGTCGCGACAGCCGTGGTCATCGGTGACGATGACAGCGAGTACAGGTTCGCGGATGACCGTGTCCCGATAGTGGATATCGACGGGACGTGTTCCATCACCTATGTCACCGACGGATCAGTCCCCCAGGATGCCCCCGTATCGTATCTTCCGGGAACGTACATGGACCTGTGCACCCCGTACAATGATGGGAAGTGGTTCTGCGGATGGTATTCCGATCCTGGGTGCACCGTGCCATTCGGTGCCATCACCTCCTCCACCACCGGCGATATCACCGTCTATGCCCTGTGGTCTGATTTCTCCAGGGAGGGTTTCTGGTTCTCCATGGACATGCTGATCGAGTACGGTCCGGACGACGACAGGACGGTCATCACAGGCTCAATGAGGTGGACGTACATGGTACATTCCGTTTCGGGGTGGTACGTCCAGAGGGATACCGTTCAGGAGACATCCTCCGGCGTGACGGAGATGACAGACGGGTACTGGACCGGGAGGTCATCATCATCGGCCGAATACCGTTACGTCGGGAACGATGAGGTGGACGGATATCTCTGCGAGATGTGGTCCGACGGCCAGGGCGAGACCCAATGGATATACCATAGCACCATCGTCATGAAGATCGAGTATTCCAGGGGAACCAACCACCAGTTGTTCACCCTCACCGATTCAGGTCACATCGTTCCGGAACTGGGATTCAGTCCCGACGTCACCGTTCAGTACGGTCTGTCGGCCGCTTTCGACGATGAGTTCACCATCGGTTCCCAGGGTGTCCTGACCGCCTACGGGGATGGTTTCCAAGGGTGGTACGTGGACGGGGAGTTGGCGACCACGGACAGGACCCTCGTCGTCGATGAGGTGGATCCGGGTCTGAGGTTCGAGGCCAGGTGCTCCGAACCCTACACTGTCCTGATGGATCGCAGGGTGGATCCGGGTGATCTCGGGTTGACGGGTGATATCACCGTATCCGATTCCCGGGGGGACATCGTCCATGAAGGGGTAGGACCATTCACATTGGATCCCGGATACTACAGGTTGTCATTCATCGGAGAACGGTCCACGGTCTTCCTTCCGGTGTTCGTTGAGGATTCACGTACCTTCACCCACACCTGGATGTACAAGGGCCAGAGCTACACAGTGTCATTGGACCTCCTCCTCAGCAGGGTCATGTCGGATTCCATCGACGATCCCATGGATGGATATAGGATCTCGTTGGGTCCTGAACAGGATTCAAGGTTCCTTTCGGCCGATTCCGCCTACATCTCCGATCTCGTGGCCATCCTGGAGCCCATGGTCTCAGGCATGGACGACACCGCCAGGGCAGAGTTCATACTGGTGTTCGTGCAAACGATGCCATACAAGACCGACATGGACACCCGCGGAATCGACGAGTTCTTCAAGCATCCTGCCGAGACGCTCTGGGATTACGGAGGGGACTGCGAGGATTCATCTTTCCTTTACGCATCCATCATGTCCGCTTTCGGGTACAGGACATCCGTGGCCATGTTCCCCACCCATGCGATGGCAGGGATCGTTTTGGATCCGTTGGAATCCACCTACGACACATTCACGTCCAAGGACGGGACGGTGTATGTGTTCGCGGAGACCACCGGCACAGGTACCGGCATCTGGAAGACATCCTCGAGGTACCAGGCATCGGATGTCCTTTACGTCGTGCAATCGGATTGAGAGAAGATGTCCGTCATCCGCACGGGATGACGTAATGTGTTTGGGATCGGGTGGCTCTCAGGATAAGCCGGCCCCGATCTCCTTGATCCTTGTGATGATCCCGTCGATCTGCGACGGTCCGAGGTTGGGGTTGAGCAGGGTGAACTTCAGCATGACGCGTCCGTCCTTCACCGTCTGCCCTATCACCGTACCCTCGCTCAGGAGCTGGCGTCTGACCTTCTTGTTCAGGTCGTCTCCGCCGGCGAGTGCGAACACCACCGAGGACATCTCGGGTTCCACGGGTGCGATGAAGTCAGGGTCTTCGGAGATCCTGCCATAGAAGTAAGATGCATTGCCCACTGCGGTGTCGATGATCCTTCCGAATCCCTCGCTTCCGCGGGTCTGGAACGCCATGTACACCTTCAGGGCATCGAAGCGACGGGTGGTCTGCATGGACTTCCCGACAAGGTTGATGTATCCGTCCTCCTCGTCCTCCTCGCGGTTCAGGTAGTCGGCGTGGAGTTCGAAGCATTTCAGGAGTTCCCTGTCCCTGACTATGATGGCGGAACAGGATATGGGCAGCAGGAACATCTTGTGGAAGTCCACCGTGAGTGAATCGCATATGGATATGGCGGAGATCCTATCCCTGTACTGGGCGCTCATGATCAGTCCGGACCCGTACGCCGCATCCGCATGGAGATGCATGCCGTAGCGGTCGCACAGCTTCCTCATGCCAACGGCATCATCGATGGAACCGAAGTCGGTGGTTCCGAATGTGGCGACGGCACAGAACGGGATCAGTCCTGCGGCGACATCCTCCTCCAGCATCTTTGCGAACGCGTTCACATCGATCCTGCACCTGTCATCCACGGGGATCTTCCTGACGGCCTGATATCCCATTCCGAGGATGTGGCTGGCCTTGTCCATGGAGAAGTGGGATATCTCCGAGGTGTAGATACGCAGCTTGGAGTATTCCGGGGGAAGGCCGTTCATCTTCACGTCCCATCCGAACTCCTTCATGCAGAACCAGTCCCTTGCGGCGACGATCGCGGAGATGTTGGACTGGGATCCGCCGGAAGTGAAGCATCCGTCCGAGGTCTCCTCGGGGAATCCGTAGAGCCTGATGAGTCCGTGTATCATGCTCTCCTCCAGCTCGGTGGCTGCGGGACCCTGGTCCCAGCTGTCCATGCTGTCGTTGAAGCAGGAAATGATCAGTTCGGAGCATATGGTCTCGGTGAGGACGGGTGAATGGAGATGGGGCATGTATTTCGTCGACCAGGTGCGCAGGAGATGGGGGAGGATGTCCCTCTTCACATCTTCCAGGACCTGTTCGAACCCTTTGCCCTCTGTGGGGAGGAATCCAAGGGCGTTGACCTTGTCCCTGAGCTCGTACGGATCGATCCCCGAGAATGCGCTGTCGTCATCGAAAGATCCGAAGACGGCGGAGAGGGTCTCCTCTATCATCTTGGAGAACCTCTCCTGGACCTCCTTCGATTCGGACAGGAGGAGCGGATCATCCGCGGACATCGGCGTCGACCTCTTTCACGACCTTCTCGAAGATGTCCATGGCCTCTTCGATCTGCTCGTCGGTGATTGTGAGGGGGCAGAGGCATCTCATGACGGATCCGTTGCGTCCGCCCTTCTCCATTATGAGTTTGTTCTCGAAGCAGAGGCGCTGTACCTTCAGAGCAATATCTCCTCCGGGTTCGGGATGGCCCATGAGGTCCTTGGCGCCGTTGGGATCTATGAACTCGACTCCGAGCATCAGTCCCTTTCCGCGTACGTCGCCGATGATGGATACCTCATCCTTCAGTTTGAGGAAACGTGATTTCATGATCTCCCCTTTGCGGATGACCTCCTTCAGGAACTCCGGATCACTGATCCTCTTCATGACGACGGTTCCGGCGGCCATCGCAACCTGGTTGCCGCGGAAGGTTCCGGCATGCGCTCCGGGACCCCATACGTCCAGTTTCCTGTCGTAGACGACGACGGACAGGGGCTGTCCCCCACCTATTGCTTTGGAGATGAGGACCACATCGGGCACGATGTCCGCGTACTCGAATGCGAACACCTTTCCGGAACGGCCCATTCCGCACTGGATCTCATCGCAGATCATGGGTATGTCGAGCTCCCTGGTGATCCTGCGGACCGCCTGGAGGAACTCGATGGGTGCGGGGACCACTCCTCCCTCTCCCTGGATGGGCTCGAGGATGATCGCCGCAGGTTTGGTGACACCGCTCTCGGGGTCTTTGAGCAGACGTTCGAGATATGCGATGCATGCTTTGGTTCCTGCCTCTCCGCCGATTCCCATGGGGCAGCGGTAGGAGTAGGGGTAGGGCATGAATTGGACGCCGGGCATGATGTTGCCCACCTTGTTCTTGGCATTGCAGTTGCCCGTGAGGGCCATGGAGCCGTGCCCCATGCCGTGGTAGCCTCCGGAGAACGCTATGACGGTGTTCCTTCCGGTGGCTGTCTTGCAGACTTTGATCGCTGCCTCGGTGGCATCGGTGCCAGAGGG
>CALYUZ010000031.1 GCA_945492685.1 uncultured Methanomassiliicoccaceae archaeon
CCTGATGGTCAGGGTGTCGATCTCCGTTCCCAAGAAGGTCACCGATGAGGAGAGAGAGCTTCTCATGAAGCTCGATTCCTCCATCAAATCCCCGACATCCGGGAAGAAGTCCAAGCTCCGCAAGAAGATCGAGGACACGATCGACGACATCACGAAGTGATCAGAAGAAACATAGGGTCTTCGGACCCTTTTCCTTTTTTCAGAAAACAAAGGGTTTTCCGGGCCGAAGCCCGGTTGATATGTATCAGTGCATGATCTTGTGTCCGGGCTCGGGTCTGTGGTACTTTCCGGTCATAGACTCGATCTTGATCTTGTAGATGCCTGTCGGGGGGACCTTGTTGTCCTCGATGGCATCCATCTTGCGCTCGGGGGTGAGCTTGTCCACGGTCGCGCGGAGGATCTTCTTCTTGCACTCGATGTCATCGACAATCTCCACCTGTCCGCGGATGATAACGGACTCGTACAGGGATGTGGTGTTGCATGCCCCCTCTCCGCAGTATTCGAATCCGTTTTCCTCGACGATGGTCAGGCAGCACTTGGGGTTCGCCTTGAGGTTGGAGACCTTCTCTCCGACCTTCCTTCCGTGGAAGTAGATATCGTCGCCGATGCGGACGAAGTTGATCGGTGTTCCGTAGGGATATCCATCCTCCCCGATGGTGGAGATGACGGCCATCTTTGCACGGTCGATGAGAGCGTACATCTCATCCTTGGTGAGCTGGTATTTCTGCATGTTGGGCTGCATGATATCGGAATCAGATGGTGTTGGATAGGTGATAAAGGGAAGGTATCTGGGAGGATACTATGGACGGTCCGTTCAACCTGTCCGAAAGGTCGTTGTAGAACATCCTGGTTGTCTCACCATCCTCTAGGTTGAACACAACGGTCTTCCCGGTGGTGTGGACGACTATGCACTCCTCCACCGCCCTCCAAACGGCCAACCTGTACTTCCCGAACTCATCGTTCCTGAAGTTCCCCGTGAGGACCTTGCCGTTCCCGAGACCGCCGATCCTGTCACCGTATTCGACATCAGTTCTGAGTTCCACATAGGTTATCTCGTCGTAGGATACGCTCTCATGCATCATGGTGGCGTCGATCGAGAGTTCATCCTCATCCAAGGTGGCGGTTACGTTGCCGACGGTCATGGCCCACGCGACTATCATGAGGACTATGACCACCATGATGGCGCTGAATGCCACAGCGATGTTCTTCCTCCTCCTGAAGGACCTCCTCTCCTCGGGTGTGCTCTGAGGTAACCCCGTCGTCACCGCACACGATGTCCTGGATCCCAATTCCTCAAGGACCTTTTCGGTGTCCCCGACGGTCTTCAGGTTGAATGCTATGGTCCTCTTCCCCGTTCTGATCATGATCACGAGGGGGACACCGGAGTCGGCCGCCCTTATGTAGGGCCCCAATGAACCGCTGGTGAATTCCCCGCTTCCGTACCTGAGTCCACCGTATCCGAATGTGCGCAGGCCGTAGTCCATCGATGTGGCGGATGTCACCGATGTGATGGATTCGTACGGTACATCCAGGTCGACGAACGGTGCGGTGATGCGGATGGATCCGTCCGTGAATTCCACATGGGTCCCTTTGAAGAATGCGACAGGGAGTACGGATGCCACAATCGCCATGAGGATTATGATCACGAACATCGGGGTTCCAATCAGATCTCCCAGGAACAGGATCAGGTCGACGACGATCAGCGCGATCGTCATGATGAATCCTGTTAGGAACTTGTACGAGTCCTTCATGCAGTCGGTTCCGCGTTGTGTGCTTTTAACTGTATTGTCCCACAACAGATTGTATTCCACATGTAGAATTATTATTAATCATGGGAACAATCGGTCCCTATGGATGACCGTCTCCTCCAGTACTTCATCGACCCCCGTACCAGCAAGATCCTCTTGGACATCGTCCGCGAGAACCGTATAACCGTGAAGAGGCTGTGCGAGAACAATCCCGGCACCCCCAGGTCCACCATGTACCGTATCCTCAACAAGATGGAGAGGGAGGGATTCGTCGAGGTCGTCGATTACCAGCAGAAGAGGGGAACCGTGGAGAAGACCTATTCCCCGTCATCCGCCCTCAAGATGGGTCCCGATCCAGAGGATGTTTCATCCGATGACATCGCGGTCCTTTTCATGTCGTTCTGCGTGGGATTCGCCAATCAGTTCAGGGAGTACGCTCTGAGGTATCCTGGTAAGCTGGATCCCCACAACGGCGTGTTCGGATACTGGACCGCCCCGGTGTACGCCACCGACAGGGAGCTGCAGGTCCTCATCGAGAACTTCGGTCAGCACATCGACCGCTATTCGAAGAAGGATGCCGATGGGGAGAGGAAGCTCCATTCCATAGGTTTCATCGTCTCTCCCCCGGTCGATGATGTTTCAGGAGAGGGCCCTCAGTAATGTCTCGGGATCCTTGGACGAGATCATGATCCCATGCTTCTCACCCTTGACCTTCACCTCCACACCGCCGTTGTTGCCGGGTGCGACGTATCCGATGCCCTTGGTCCACAGTCTGATCCCCCATCCGCCGTATTCGCGGACGGCATAGATCCTGTCACGGACCGTGGCCTCGGCTATATCCTCCAGATGGATCCTCCTGGTGCCGATCGTCCTGATCGAGAGGTACTCTCCGTCGACGGTGACGTCCATCTTCAGGAGGAGCGCGAGTCCGATGACGAATATCACGACCGCAGTGACGATCGACAATGTGACGATGTCCGTCTGATCGATGTTCACGTATCCGAGGTAGTCGATGACCACCACGATCTCGAGGATGAGCATGGCCACGGTGAGCACCACGGATGCCCAGGGTTGCAGCATGCGCTGTCTCTCATGGAACGCTGTGTTTCCGTTCATGATACTGCGAGGGTCGGGGTATATTAGCGTTACTCGAAATCGGCTTCATTGTGGCCGTTCGCGATAATATTCCCATTTTCCGGAAGTAATATGCAGGGCGATATGGAGAAGAATGGCGCCGAGAGAGAGATTCGAACTCCCGAGGACAGGGTCCAGCGGTTTTCGAGACCGCCGCCATACCGGGCTTGGCTATCTCGGCTTGAACACCCCGATGATGGGGAGATATAAAAATCATGTCTTTGCCCGACGCATTCTCATGACCGCTGTGCGGTCTCTCTCCAAAAGAATAAACCCGTTATCGGACATGACGGCGCGATACGAAATGTCCGATGTTGTATCTGAGGTAAAGAGGGCGAAGGAGGCATCCATCCCCCTCTCCGTACTTTCGACGGATGTGAAGGACAGGGCCCTTGAATCCATGGCCGTTGCATTGGATTCCAACCGTGCCACCATACTGGAGGCGAACGCCAGGGATCTGGAGGCTGCCAAGTCCATGCTGGATTCCGGTGAGATCTCCGGTTCCATGTACAAGAGGCTCAAATTGGACGATTCCAAGATCGACGGGATGATCGCGGGGATCCGTGATGTGATCAGGCTGCCCGACCCCGTGGGAGAGCAGATGTCCGCATTGGAACTCGATGAGGGTCTGGTCCTCTATCAGATAAGATGTCCTATCGGAATGCTCGGGGTCATATTCGAGTCACGCCCCGATGTGGTCCCCCAGATAATGTCTCTGTGCCTGAAGTCGGGCAACTCGGTGGCATTCAAAGGAGGACGTGAGGCATCCAACTCGATCCGTGTGCTGTTCGATATCCTCAGGGATGCCGCATCGGAATCAGGAGTTCCGGGGGATGCGTTTGTGCTGATGGAGTCCAGGTCGGACATCGACGCCATCCTCGGACTACACGAGTACATTGACCTTCTGATCCCTCGTGGATCCAATCAGTTCGTCCAGTACATCCAGTCCCACACGATGATCCCGGTCCTCGGACATGCCGCAGGGATATGTCACATCTATGTGGACCCCAAGGCGGACCTGGAACAGGCTTCGAAGGTGGTCCTGGATTCCAAGGTCCAGTATCCGGCTGTCTGCAATGCCACTGAGACCCTCCTGGTCGATGCCTCCGTGGCCGATGCCTTCCTTCCGAAGATGGTATCAATGTTCCGGGAGAGCAACGTCCAGGTAAGGGGTGATGAGAGAGTGAGGGCCATCGTCGAATGCGACGAGGCAACCGACGAGGATTGGGACACGGAATACGGTGATCTGATAATCTCCGTGAAGGTCGTGGACTCCATGGAGGAGGCTATCTCGTTCATCAACGCTCATGGTTCCCATCACACCGATGCCATCATGACCACCGACATGAACAGGGCCTCGGTCTTCGTCAGGATGGTGGATTCCGCCGATGTCTTCGTTAACGCATCCACCCGTTTCGCCGACGGTTTCAGGTTCGGCAAGGGCGCGGAGGTCGGTATCAGCACCAACAAGATCCACTCGCGCGGACCTGTGGGCATGGAGGGTCTGATGATCTACAAGTATGTCCTCGTCGGGAACGGACAGGTGGTTAAGGATTACGTCGGGCCCGGATGCAGGGAGTTCACCCATGTCCCTTCCGACGTGGAGTATCCGTTCAAAGGGTGATGTCATGGATAGGAGGCAGTGTCTCGGAGAGGTCGACCGCGTGGTCATCAAGATCGGTTCATCCTCCATCATGCGCAACGGGTCCCGTGTGTCACGCGATTTCATGGATTCCGTCGCGGAGCAGGTGAAGCGTCTCAAGGACCTGGGAAAGGAGGTGCTCATCGTTTCATCAGGAGCCATCCCTTTGGGTCTGAAGAGCATGGGTGTTGTGCCCAAGCCTCACGAGATGCCCATACGCCAGGCTGCGGCCTCGGTGGGTCAGGGCATCCTGATGAGGGAATGGGGCGATTGCTTCCAGAGGTACGGCATGCTGGTCGGGCAGATCCTCCTGACCATGGACACCTATTCGGACAGGGAGAGCGCATTGAACCTCCACAACACCGTGGACTCCCTCCTGTCGCATGGGGTGGTCCCCATCTTCAACGAGAACGATGCCATACGCACCCAGGAGATCAGGTTCGGTGACAACGACACATTGTCCGCGATAGTTGCCAGCAGGACCGATTCGGACCTCTTGGTCATCCTATCCGACATAGAGGGCCTCTACGACAGCAATCCGAAGACCAATCCCGATGCGAAGCTGATCCCGGTGGTCACGGATGTGGAATCGGTGATGGGTGTCGCAGGGGATGCGGGTTCCAGCATGGGTACCGGCGGGATGAAGACAAAACTCAGTGCCGCGAAGGTGTGCCGCGATTCCGGATGCAACATGATTATCGCCCTCAGCGGTGCCGATGACATCATCTACAGGGCCGTGACGGGTGATGACGTGGGAACGATATTCGTTACCGGTACGGAGATATCCAAGAAGCGCAGGTGGATCAAGTCCGCCCATCCGTCGGGAACCGTCACGGTCGATGCCGGTGCCGAGAGGGCGGTACTCAACCACAAATCCCTCCTCCCGATAGGTATCAGGGCTGTAGACGGCATATTCGACAAGGGTGATGTGGTGGATATCGTCTGTGACGGGAGGATAGTCGCGAAGGGGATCGTCAGCTACAGTTCCCAGGACCTGAGGTCCATCGCCGGCAAGCACAGTTCAGACATCGAGGGGATCCTGGGATACAGGGTACATGACGATGCCATAATCTCGGAGAACATCGCCGTTCTCTGATCTTTCCTTTTCAATCACCCGGTTCCGGATCCGATCTGACGGTTTCGGAGACGGGTGAATCCATACAAAATCAAGTAAAGGGGTTTGGGAAGAGGTTTTTCTGATTCTCAGTACTTGTCGACCTTCTTTCCGGTCTTGAGCTCCTCTCTCTTCTCGATGAAGTAGTAGAGGATCCATACACAGATGAAACCGATCACCATGGGGATGAAGATGATCTGCTTGTCCCCGGAGTAGTAATAGTATCCTGTGATGAGACCGACGATGATGGAGACCACGATCATGACGTTGATCGCTGTGGTGCAGCTCTCGACTGTTGCCATGTTCAGTCCTCCCACTCGGTGACTCCTGTGGAGTCGCTCAGGCAGCTCTTGTGGAACACGGGTTCCTCCACGCCTGCCTTCTTCTGCTTCCTGTAGTCGGCGTAAGCCTCGAAGACCTGTCTGCTCAGGAGAACGACGAGGATCATGTTGACGGATGCCATCAGTGCCATGAACGTGTCACTCACATTGTCCACAGTGGTGGCTGTGGAGACGGTTCCGGCGATGAATGCGACGAGGATGACGAGGATCTTGACGGCCATGATGACGCTCTTCTTGTCCTTGATGAACCTGGCGTTGGACTCGCTCATGGTGTAGTATCCGATGAGACTGGTGAACGCGAAGACGAACAGGAAGATCGCGATGATGTAGTTGGCTGCGGATCCGAACGCGGTGTTGGAGATGACTCCCTGGACCAGGTTCGCTCCGTCTCCGGTGACGGCTCCGAGGGCCATGATCTGGTCGAAGGTTCCGTAGGACAGGACGACGAGTGCGGTGAAGGTACAGACGATCAGGGTGTCCACGAGGACTCCGAAGGACTGGATCATTCCCTGCTTGACGGGGTGCTTGACATCCGCGGTTGCGGCGATGTTAGCGACCGATCCCAGACCTGCTTCGTTGGAGAACACTCCTCTCTTGAGTCCGGTGATCAGGATGCTTCCGAGGGCTCCTCCGAGCAGGGAGGGTGCGGTGAACGCGTACTCGAAGATCATCTTGACGGCGTTGACGACTCCGTCGATGTTGAGTGCGATGGCGATGACTGCGAAGATGATCCACAGGAGTGCCATGACGGGGACGACTGTGGAGGAGAACTTCGCGACGGACTTGAGTCCCTTGAAGATCAGGATGGCTGCGACGATCGCGATGATGGCAGCGAAGACATAGTTGTTGTACTCGAAGGAGAAGGCTCCGCAGAGTGCCTTGGATGCGTTACAGGACTGGACTGCGACGAATCCGATTCCGAATGTGATGACGAGGAGGATGGCTGCGAAGATTCCGAGCTTCCTGCTCTTGAGTCCCTTTGATGCGTAGTATGCGGGACCACCGTAGTACTGTCCGTCCTCTTTCTTCTCTTTGTAGATCTGAGCGAGGGTGGACTCCATGAAACTGCTTGCGGATCCGATGATAGCGAAGATCCACATCCAGAAGACCGCTCCGGGTCCTCCGGTCAGGATGGCTGTTGCGACTCCTGCGATGTTTCCGACACCGATACGGGCACCCATACCGATGCAGAACGCCTCGAAGGAGGAGACTTTGGAGTTCTTCTTTCCCTCGGAGACACCCGAGACGGAGAGTTTGGCTGTTTCATTGATCTTAGTAATCTGCAGACCTTTCAGTTTGAAGGTGAACAGGATACCGAGGCCGATCAGGAAAACGAAGGCCATACCCCAAAGGTAGGAGTTACATGTTCCTACGACATTGTTCAACGATTCGATGATAGTCATTTGTATCCTTTCCAGGAATTTTCCGCTTCAAACTTCTAAAGAATCCACGGATGTTGCGAACCATGCTACGCTTTGGATAGTATATAGGTGTTATCCGTTGGCGACGTACAATGTATAGAAATCAATAAATACAAGTTGTGTTCGCCCAGACAGATGTCTATGGAGAATCCATACAGTCTGAATGAATGATTCTAAGAAATCTTGAATGACGAACAGATGAATCAGGAAAGGGCCACAGAATC
>CALYUZ010000032.1 GCA_945492685.1 uncultured Methanomassiliicoccaceae archaeon
CTCGTTCTTCCTGATGTCCTCAAGTGCGGCCCTCACTTCGTCCACTGTCGCCAGTGTGACGGGTCCGAAGGATGCCATCCTCTGGTCAATGGGCTCCCCTTCCAGGACCCATACGACGGACGCATCCTCACCGTTCGTTATCGTCATCTCGATGTCGGGGGTGACCTTGGCCCTCATGTAGGGTTCCAGTTTGGTGCCGCAGACATCTACCTTCCCTCCGGAGATCATGTAGACGTTCCTGTTGGCCTTGGATGAGGTGGGGTCGATGGTGATCCCGGAACCCGGTTCCATCGCTATCCTGAGGATCCTCACGGCATGGTTCCCGTCCGCCCACGAACCCTCGTTGGGGGATGAGATGTGCGCGTCACAGAACGAACCGCAGATGACCTTCACGGAAACTCCGTCCCTCTCGATCACGGGGATGTCCTCGGACCATACGGTGTTCACGGAGTTCTCCCTGTTCTTGCGCTCAAGGGGGATGTTGATCATGATCTGCGTGATGTCGTTGGGATTGCGGTCCTCCTGGTTCACCAGGGGATACATCTCGTTGTGCATGTACTTGGACGATGCCATGACCCACTGCACATCGCCGAATCCGAACCTTCCCTCCGTCTTCATGGTGTCGAAGTGGTCGATGTAGCCGATCTCAGGCAGGGTGACGGTCTCATAACCCCAGTGCGCGTGCATCGGGAATCCGGGTACGACCTTTCCGTTGTACATCCTGAATCCGAGCCTCTTCTCGTAGTCCCTGCCGAGGTCCCTTCCGCTGATCTCCTGGAGGGGAGGGGCGAGCTGCCTGTTGCCGTGGGGGTAGTCGTCCTCGTGATGGGATACGAACAGGAACGGGTCCTCTGTGTCCCAGTGCATGTCGAACCTGGTGACCTTCGAAACGGGTCCGGAACGTTTCCTGGAGAAGAATGCCATAGGGCGAGTGAGAATGGATGGAATGTTAAGGATGTCGGTCCGTACTTCGGAGGTTGCGGACTGTGGTCGGTTCGAAGGCCGATGTCCGACCAGATGTAGAATCATCAACTATTGATTCTTAGGATATTTGATTAATGTTCATTGAGTGTGTTTTCTTTAACCCTTGTTCACTGGTGGGTTCCCCAGGGTCTCGGAATGGACTTGGGTTTATAAATTCGGATGCTCGGATCTGGGTTCAGGCAGTGCTGTCAAGGTCCTCGTCGACCCCGTTGACGGTGTCTATCATCCTGCTGATGTACTCCGTCAGCTTGTCCGACGCATCTCTCTCGTTCTTCTGGTAGGCGTCCACGTAGCACTTCATGGTGGTCGAAAGATCGGCATGGCGCATCAGGCTCCTGACCGTCTGGATGTCGCAGTCGGTCTCGTAGTACAGGGTGGTGGCGAAGAACCTCCTCAGTGAGTGGGTGGTGATGTGGATGCCCGTCTCCTTGGCCAGACGGCACACCTCCTGCCCAACCCTCGCGGGTGTCGACATGTGGAGGATGCCGGTGTGGGACCTCGTCTGTATGAGGTAGTCGTCCGCCCTGATCCCCATCTTGTAGGCAGAGTTCCTGTAGTCGACGATGGCCTTCATCACCGGTTGCGGGATCTTCATGGAGACGATCAGTCCGTCTCCGTGTCCCTTCCCGTGGATGGTCATCATGTCGCCCACGATGTCGCTGTCCCTGAGCTCGGCCATCTCCTTCCTCCTGAGTCCCATGTATGCACCGAGGCAGAGGATCAGCCTCTGGAACGGATCCGCCTGTCTGTGGGCCCTGCAGAAGTCCTCCGTGGAGATGAACACCCTGTTGAACTGCTCCCTGTTGCGGAGGATCTTGGCATCCTTCAGGATGTCCCTTCCCGTGTGGAACCTGACCATCTGTGCGAGGCTGCGGACGTAGGTGATCCTGACCTCCTCCTTCACCCTCAGGGTCCCCCAGAGGTAGAGTATGGAGGAGGAATCGATCTCCGATGCGTCCGTGGAGTAGTTCCCCAGGAGGAGCTGTCTGAGGCACTGACGGACGTTGTTCCTGTGGGTCGCACAGGTGTTCCTCTTCCTTCCGTTCTTCATCAGGTCCTGTATCCAGGCGTCTGTCTGTTCCATATCTATGCTCATATCCAGTTGTCCGTTGATATTGCGGGTCATGGACTTGAGACATCCTTATCGAGAACAAAAACGACGGTGAACCGACCAGAAATCGGTATGAAACATGTTTTGATTGGTATTTTTTATTGAGAGTCGATAATAAACAACCAACTGTATTTTATTGTTTTGGCATCATTTCCCATGAAAACAGCGATTATAAGGTAATAGAATCTGAATCTATGAATGTTAAAACATACTTTCTTAGAACCTTATCAGAAGGTCATGATCCGATGAAGATTTCTGCACATCGGATAAATATCTCCTGGGTGTCGGGGATTGCGGATGTCAGCACTTCAGGTGTTCCTGGATTCGGTCAACGTGGCCGCCGATTTCTTCACCGTCGTCATGCTCCTAGATGTGGTCGCGCTGTTCATCATGCTCTTCATAGAGAGGTGCGATCCGAGGACCTTCGTCGCATGGGTGATACTCCTGCTGTTCCTGCCACCCGTCGGGATCATCCTGTACATGTACATGGGACTGGCATGGTACCGCAAGAAGCACTTCGGGCCGAAGAGCATCACCGACCGGCAGATGATGGACGGATACGAGTTCTTCAAGGGGATCCTGGACGAGGACGAGCGCGTGTTGGGGGAGACGGATGCAATCAGGATGGCCCGCATCATGCAGTCCGCCGGAGGCTGGGCCTACACCAACGACAACGACATCACCCTCTACACCGAGGGGAAGCCCATGATGGACGACATGTTCGAGTCCTTCCGCAGGGCCAAGAGGTCCATCCTTATCGAGTATTACATCATCCGCAACGACAAACGCGGCAACGAGATGATGGACATCCTCACCGAGAAGGTCAGGGAGGGCGTGGAGGTCAGGCTCCTCACCGACGCCTTCGGTATCGGGAAGGGTCCGAAGGACGGCATAAGGAGGTTCGTCCAGGCCGGCGGTCACTACGGGATGTTCCATTCCACCCTGACGCTGCTCTTCAGTCCCAAGAAGAACAACAGGAACCACAGGAAGATCGCCATCATCGACGGTGAGGAGGCATACTGCGGCGGGTTCAACGTCGGAGACGAGTACGAGGGATTCGGTCCGTTGGGACACTGGAGGGATGCGTCCGTCCGTGTACGCGGTACAGGCATCCTCCCTCTGGCCGTCAGGTTCGCCGTGGACTGGCAGTACGCCATGAAGAAGTACAGGCTCAGGCCCATGGAGGAGTACATCGACTTCTCCGCCATCGGAGGGAAGGGGGATATGCGCATGCAGGTGGTATCCGGAGGTCCGGACACCATGCCCAGCAACCCGGTGCAGATGCAGTACCTGTCGATGATCGCCAATGCCAAGAGGAGGTTGTACGTCACCACCCCTTATCTTGTTCCCGACGATGCCATGATGGTCGCCCTCCAGAACGCCGCACGTGCGGGTGTGGATGTCCGCATCCTGATCCCGGACAAGCCCGACCACATGTTCATGTACTGGAACAACCAGACCTTCGCCAACGAGCTGATGAAGGCAGGTGTGAGGGTCTTCAGGTACAACGACGGCTTCATCCACGAGAAGGTGATCGTGATGGACGAGGAATGCCTCTCCGTGGGTTCCGCCAACATGGACAACAGGTCTCTGACGCTGAACTTTGAGACGAACGTCCTCGTCTACAATGAGGAACTGACGACGCAGGCCGCCGACCAGTTCCTGAGGGACCTGGAGGTCAGCACCGAGTACTCCTGTGCCGAGTTCGACAGGAGGACCACGAAGATGAAGGTGAGGATGGCCATCTCCAGGATGTTCAAGCTCCTGGCCTGATCATCCGAACACGAAACGGAACTTCCCGTCTTCTCTTTCAATCACCGTCTTTTCGATGAGATGCCTGTACATGTTGTCCGAGTAGGGGTTGCAACATTTCGTCTTCCCGGGCATGCGGACCATCTCCAGGGTGCACTGGTCGTAGGGGTCGAATCCCGCATCGATGTACATGTCCAGCATCAGACGGCCCAGCATCAGCCTGTACCTGTCCCTCTCGGAGGGTTGGAGGTTCAGGGGATTGTCCATGGTGACCGTGTGGAGTGCCTCGGAGACGGTGATGGCGTCGGATGACAATATCGTCTCCATCACAGTCGGCAGGTCGGGATCTATCAGTTCCATCGTGTCCCTGAACCTTGTATCGAATCCGTTCCCGTACCCCTTCCAGGCGCTCTCGCTCATGTGCACGGGATACGGTGATGTCGATAAAAAGAAAGCGTGGCCTTTATCACCGTCTCCGCGGTACGCCCGTCCATGATCGAATGCGATGTCCTGATCGTCGGAGGCGGACTCTCCGGACTTTCCACCGCCAGGGGCCTCAGGGGGTCCGGCCTCAAGGTTGTGGTGTTGGAGAGGATGTCCGATGCCGTCTACAGACGCTACCACACGATATGCGGCGAGGCGATAAGCGACAGGATGTTCCGCAAAGCCGGAATGGAACCGACGGCCGTTGTGCGCAGGGTGGAGGCCATCGCCCTGAGATTCGGCGATGAGGAGGTCACCATTCCCGTTCAGGGCTCGATCGTGGACCGCAACGACCTGCTGGTCCAACTCGCATCGGAATGCGATGTGGAGCGTTTACGGGGCACTGCGACGGGTGTCGATGTCGGAGATGGAGGATACATCGTGCATACCACCGCAGGCGACATCTCCTGCAGGATCCTCGTGGGGGCGGACGGTGCCCATTCGGTGGTCCGCAGGGACGTGTTCGGTTCCGAGCCCGGGGAGATGATCCCCCTCGTCAACAACATCGTCCGCGGGGAATCCGACGGGAAGCTAAGGTTCATCATGTCCGAGAGGTTCAAAGGTGCATACAGATGGGAGTTCCCCCAGAAGGAGGGGATGATGACCATCGGGTATCCCAAGGGGACCGATGACGTTGTTGGGTATGAGTCGCGCGGAGGCCGTCACATGCCCATCGGGAGACTCCCGTGCGTGGCCAGGGATGGGTGTTACCTGGTGGGTGACGCCGGATCACTCGCCAACCCGTTCTGCTTCGGAGGCATAGGTGCCGCACTGGTGTCCGGGAGGAAGGCCGCGGAGGCCATCCTGCATGGGGATCCGGGTTCCTATGACAGATGGGTGTCGAAGGACAGGATGTTCGACAGGCACTACATGGAGGCACACAGGCGCTTCTCCGAGTATTCCGATGATGACATCCTCCGCCTCATGGGTCCGCTCGTCAAGAAATACTCTGTCCCGAGGGGATTCCTTGCCATCCTCAGGAACCCGCATGAAGCCAACGTCTACATGTGCTGCTGGCTAGGATTCCGCGACGGTTGGTGAGCATCCATCGACAGGTTATAAGAACGAAGAGTCTGATTGAGAGCCGTGTTCTGCCCAAACTGCGGAAAAGAGGTGGAGGCGGGTGACCGCTTCTGCAAGTATTGTTCGTACAACCTGTCCGAGTCGGTTCCAGGGAACGATGGAGGGCACCGTTCCGAGACGGTCCGCGAGGATCCGAGGTCCACCGGGCTGGCGATGTTCCTGTCCGTGATCCTTCCCGGTATCGGAGCGTACTACATCGATTCGAACACGACCGGCATCGTGGTGTTCCTGTTGAGCTTCCTGTTGCTCGTGGGGATGTTCTTCGTTCCGTTCCTGTTCCTGATAATCGTCCCGGTTATGCTCATCTTGTGGGTGATCGGACTCAAGGTGACGTCGGATTCCATCAACAGTTACCGTCAGAAGTATCCGTTGTGATGTCCAGATCGATCTGGCTCGGTTCAAACTATTTATAATTATCTTAGTATCCGAAGCACCCGGAACATGGCCCATGTTGGACGTATGGCCAGACAGTTGTTCTCCCGAATCTAATATATAAAACTTGTTCGACTTTTCACTAGTATTAAATACGACGGATGCGAAGGGTACTCTCAGGGGGTATACTATGGAAATAGGCCCGAGCCAGATGCTGAAATGCTCCAGGTGTTCGTATTCCTGGGTACCTCGCAGGGATAAGGCTCCCGAGAGATGTCCCAGGTGCCGTTCCGTCAAGTGGAACATGCCGCATCTCACGGTCACCTGCAAACGCTGCGGGTACACATGGAACTCGCATACCGGGAATCCCAAGCGCTGTCCCGAGTGCGGATCGCATCAGTGGAACGTTCCGCCCAAGTCCTATGTCTGCAAGAGATGCGGAAGCACATGGAACACCAAGGGCGGGAAGATACCCAAGCGCTGTCCGTCATGCTCCTCGAAGGAGTGGGACCGCGAGAAGGAGGTCGAGGTCAAGCCGCCTCGCCGTGTGGTGTTCGAGCTCGACGACGCCACCTACAAGACCATTGTGGAACACTACCGCAAGGGGATGTCCTGTGTGGACATCTCGATCCAATGCGACATACCTTACAGCGTCGTGTACCAGGCGATACGCGACCACATCCCCAACAGGGAGATAAAGGTCTGATGGGATAAGGGGCCCATGGACCTTCAAATACAGTTCGGGCGGTCGTTTTCCGTCGTGTGCCGCCCGGATCCGCCTGCGGGGTGCACCCTGTGATCAGGACACACCATCTTCTGACAGAGCGTCTGGAGATGAGGATGTTCCGTGAATCGGATGCCCTCCCGGCGTACAGGAACTGGATGTCCGATCCCGATGTGACGCATTTCATGTCCTGGGATACGCACAGGTCCCCTGAGGAATCGTTGGCGATCATCCGTTCCTGGATACTCGAGTATCCGATGGGTTCCATAGACTGGTGCATCACGTTGAGGGGTTCCGACGAGCCGATAGGCGGGATCTCCGTGGTGCAGCATCATCCGGAGAAGGGCTACTGCGAGATCGGATACGTTCTGTCTCAGAGGTACTGGGACCGCGGTTACATGACCGAGGCTCTGAGGGCGGCGGTGAACTTCATCTTCGACCACACCGACTACGATTGGATCCAGGCCCGTCACGACACCGAGAACGTGGCATCCGGAAGGTGTCTGGAGAAATGCAACTTCAAGGAACTGGGTTTGAGGGACCTCCCCGATCCGAAGACCGGGAGGATCCGCACCTACAGGTTCATGGGCATCACACGCAGCGACGTGTTCCTGATGCCGTGATCAGTCGGGCAGGTTGTCCCTGACCTTCTCTATCTTCCTGATGGTCTGGATGTAGCGCTCGTGCTCCAGGTCGGCGGCCTTCTTGCAGTCCAGGTACTTCTCGTGGTATCCCTGGGCCTCCTCCCTGAGCTTGTCGGCATCCTGTCTGAGCTGGAGCATCTTCTCATGGGCGACCTGTCCGCTGTTCGAGTACTTGACCACCTTCTGGTGGTAGTTCTGCGACTGTGCCTTGGCCTCGCCTATGTCACCGAGTCCACCGCGTTCGCGCATCATCGCCACCTTGTCGTTCCACTCCTCGCGCTTCTCCTTCGCCTCTTTGGCGGAGAGGTTGTAGTCGTCCCTCCTCTGCTTCATGAGGTTCGCTTCCGCTACAAGCTTCCTCGCCTTGTCCTGGAGTGCGTTGCGTTTGTCTGCGAGGACAGCGGCCGGCTGGTGGTAGTTGTCCCTGGCGGCCTTGTGCTTCATCGC
>CALYUZ010000033.1 GCA_945492685.1 uncultured Methanomassiliicoccaceae archaeon
GGACGAGGCGGACCAGATCCAGAAGCGCATGGACGAGCAGGCCGCGGAGAACAACGACCTCCTGTCCAGACAGATCTACGGATGAGGGTCCACACCCCATCCTTTTTCCTTTCCCCATCACCCGTCTCCCTGTTGTTTCCAGATGAGGTGAACAATAATATACGGTCCCCCAATGTCCGAGCCATGGAACTCGTCCCATCTAAATTCTTCATCACCCACAGCTCGGCTGTGAGCCCCGTATCGGACCTGAACGCATTCGACAGGGCACTCATCTCCGCCGGGATCGGAGAGCAGAACCTCGTATCCGTATCGTCAGTAATCCCCGTCGGAGCGGAATGCGTTGAGATCTGCGAGATGCCCATGGGCGCCATCACCCACTGCGTCCTCGCCCAGATGAGGGGATGCGAAGGGGAGACGATCGCGGCAGGCATCGCATACGCCTACAGGAAGGACGGGAAGGGAGGATACGTCGCAGAGGGACACATCCACGGTTCCGCCGCATCCCTGAAGGAGATCCTCAAATGGAAGATGGACGAGATGTCGAGGATCCGCGGGGTCGAGTTCGAGGAGATCCAGTTCGTCACCGAGGAACTGGCGATCCCCATGGACAACTACGGATGCTGCGTCGCGGCACTGGTGTTCACGGAGTACCGCTGAGATGTACGGACTCGCGCTGTGCGGAATATGCAGGAGACCCAGGGTGGCGGACAAGTCCTTCGCCACATCCACCTGCCCCTACTGCAACGCATCGGAGAAGACGAAGGACCTCATCTTCTACTTCGAGTCACCCGACCAGGACATTGTCAGACAGGCATTGAGTCAGGCCACAGGATTCGTCCCACCGGACATGGTCCAGAAGAAGAGGAGGATCGAGGAGGCGGACCCATACTCCACCATGGTCTACCAATACGAGCACTGCTCCGACCTGGACGAGAAACTCACCATCCTCGCCGAAGGTCTGACCAGGATCAACGGCTCGTTCACCCTCGACGACATCAGGGAGATCGTCGGCGACAAGGCCGAGAAATACGTCTCCGCCATGCTCGACCGCTGCATCGCCGCAGAGGTCAGGATCGGAGTCTACAAGGCCTGATCACATCAGGACGCCGTCATCCACCTCGAAGACCGCGTAGAGAGCAGCCTTTCCGCCGATACGGATCCTGTCTCCGTCACACCTGACATGGAGCCACCCTCCGCGGGGGGACACCTGATGGGCGGTGAACTCCACCTTCCCCAACCTCTTCTGCCAGAAATCGGCAAGACTGCAATGCATCGATCCGCACACGGGATCCTCCGGGACGTTGAGCTTCGGCCAGAACGAACGCGAGACGAAGTCGCAATCCTTCCCCTTCGCGGTTACGAATGCACCCAACCCCTCGGGCAAAAACTTCACCTTGTTTATGTCCGGGTCAAGGTTCCTCACCTCTTCCTCTGAATCCAGCAGGAATATCGGATCCCTCTCGCCGATCCACACCTCGGAGGGTTCGATCCCCAAAGCTTCGACCATATCATCACGGAGCTCGTAGGGATGGGTCGGTATCCTCGGGAAATCCAGGACATACATGTCCCCCTCCCTGTCGACACCGAGGTGTCCGCTCATGGTGTCGTAATCCACATGGTCCAATCCCGGTTCCACATGATTCATTATCACGTACGATGTCGCCAGGGTCGCATGTCCGCAGAGGTTGATCTCCCCTCCGGGGGTGAACCACCTCAGTTCGTAATGCCCGTCTGAACCTACCGCGAAGGCGGTCTCGGACAGGTTGTTCTCTATGGCCACCATCAACATGACATCATCCGGAAGCCATCTGTCCATGATACAGACCGCTGCAGGATTCCCTTCGAACGGCCTCTCGGCGAAAGCATCGACCTGATAGAACCTCATGTGGACCACTTACGGACCGATGTCATCCGATATACACCTAAAAACATATCGTAAAAATGGGAATTGGTTTTGGAAGCGGTTTGACATCCCGATACCGGGATCATCTGGCCTTGGGGATGTCGTCACGCTTGATACCATTCATCTTCAGGACATCCCTGACGACTCCGGGCAGCTTCACCATCATGATGCGGTAGAAGTACGCCACGGACAGGACCAGCATGGCGATGGCACATACATACAACATTATGCCACCGTCCCCTCCGGCCTGCATCAGGCCCGTGAGGAGGAGGTTGTACGCCACAAGTAGGAGAAGCGCCTGGAGTGCGAACTCCATCACCCTGTGCCTTGCGATTCCCTCTCCGACGTTGGTACCGCATGCACCCAGGATCAGGGTCATGCTGATCACAATGACCACCAGGATGAGGATGGATGCGTCCAGCGCCATGTCACCGAGGAGAACGGTCATGGAATAGCTGATACCCATGGACATGCCGCTCGATATGCCGAGTCCCAACGCATAACCGTAGAACACCGAATCGGACTTCCCGCGGAACCGTTTCAGATTCATTATCACGACCATGGCCAGGACCTGGACCACGGACATCAGTATCATGTAGATGATGTTGCTCGCGAATCCCATCACGCGCATGGCGAAGAACAGGACGGAGCCTGCCACCAGACCGACGAAGAACAGCAGGAAGAAGGTGGCGTCGCTGAAGAACGGCTGCTCCACCTTGGGATAGGTGTAGTTGCGCACTATGAAGTACATCATGGCGAGCGCCGGCCCTATCCCCAGGACCATCGCAAGCCCGAACATCAAATCCATGCGTGCTCCAACAGGAGGGGTATATTAAGCCTTGCGAGGAGAACGGACGGGCTTCCCGTCCTTAACATCGGAGCCTTCCATGAGCTTGTCGTAGTAGTGGACGACCATGCAGGACCTCTCGCACTTACCGCAGGAGGTGCATCTCGAGGGATCCACCCTCATTCCCCCGGAGATGCGGATCGCGTGACGGGGACATCCCTTGGCGCATATCCCGCATTCGGTGCACAGTTCCGCGCGGATCAGGGCCTTCACCGCCTTCTCGAAGACGGCCTTGGCGTTCTTCCCGTCCGGAGCGGTGACCGAGACCTGTCCGCCTCCGAACAGCTTCGCCCTTCCGATGGGCAGTTTGAGAAGTGCTATCTCATACTCGGGAGAGTACTTCACATCCCCGACGGTACGCAACGCATCCTCCACGTATGAGAAATCCCTGTTCCTCTGGACCTTGACGATGGCCTCCATGGAGTATCCTCCCGCGGTGCATGGGGATGCGCCCTTCAACATGTCCATGGACGGCCCGGAGACCTTGGTGGGCTTCATGCACAGGTCCAATCCTTCCGAAAGCTGGACCATCTTGGGCGGAAGGACCTTCCACCTCCAGAAACCCATGTCCACATACTCCTTCGGAAGACCCCTCTCCTCCGCATATTGGTGAAGATGGTCCTCCCACCTGACGTACAGTTCTGGGTGTATGCGTCCGGTGTTCCTCCATTCACTCGAAAGACATGAGGGACACAGATAGCAGCCTATCCTCTCGAAGTCCCTCAGGTACAGCGGATTGAACTCCAACTTGTGGGTCAGGATGTACGCCCACACCTCTGCGGAACTCCATTCCCTTATGGGATTCAGATTGACCTGGTTGGGGACGAAGGGATTCTTCGTCACAAGACCGATGCCTGAACGTGCGTACGATTCCAACCACCTGTTCCCCTCGACGGTGATCGTCCCCTTGGGGAAGTCGTTGTGGATCATGTCGGTCATGGGGCCGAGCTTGCAGACCTTGCAACACCACCTGAAATCCTTGGCGGGTGGTCCGAAGGTGTCGACGTTCTCCCAGAACCCATCGTTTCCATGGGCGATGTGGATCCTGTTGCCATGGGCCAACGCGAACCTCCTCACGTAATCGACCGATTCCGGGAACTCCAGGCCCGTATCGATGTATAGGAGAACCGATGAATCCACGACCTGGGATGCGAGTCCGTAAGCCACAAGGGAATCCTTCCCTCCCGAGAAAGAGACGGTGACCGGGAGGCCCTTGGTGTTCCTCTCTTCCAGGAACTTCCTCATCTCCCTGACGGCACGCCTGCCGATGCGCTTCACATGCTCCCTGTTGACATCGACGAAGGTATCGAGGTCGGAGTCGGGTGATATCGGGACATCCGACGGGGCGTTGAGGTCACGGATCTTCACGGCCTTCTCCGCCTCGCGGATATCCTTGCTGTCCACGAGGGCGATACCGGGACCGACCTTCTGACCCTTCCTGAGGATCAGGGTATCACCGGCTCCGAACTCACCGATCACATCGATCACATTGGCTCCGGGGACGCTCTTCCCCTTGAGATGACCGGACATCCCACCGAAGACGACTATGTTCTTCGTGGCGACGGGATTGAACAGGTCCGCACCGGGCTGCCTGATCTCCAGGACCATGCGGTCCAGCCTCATGTCGAACCTGACGATCCCGAGGACGGTTCCGTTGGCGATGACCTCGTCGGTACGGTCCTCTCCGGGGACCTTGTTGAAGAAGATCGCCTTGCCTTTCAGCGGCTCGGATGTGCCGAAGGCCCTCTCGAACAGATCCAGGACCATCCCGATACTGTCACCCATGCACGGACGGATGTCGCCGGGACTGTTGATCTCGAACTCCCTGCCCTCGGAACCGCATGCCGAGCATGTGTCCCCCAGCATCAGCGTACCGCAGCGGTCGCACCATCTGCATGTCTCCTTCCCGTGGGCGATGTTCTTCTGGACCATTCGTACCGTTCCGTCCGATTATCCTCCACATTTATAACCCATGAACATGTGGCAAAGGACATGGATGATTACGATGACGGCCTCACCCGTGTGAACCCGGGCTTCGGAAGGCCGAAGTTCAGCAAGATCGAGCTGAGGGACATCCTGATCTCGATGCTCGTCCTGACCCTGGCGTTCACCATCCTCTACCGCAGCGGTTCGATCCTCTATTTCTTCGAGGTGAAGACAGGTTCGGAAGCGATGGCATATGTGGGCCTCTTCTGCATGTGCTTCGTGCTGGTGATATTCAGCTTCCTGCTCCACGAGTTCGGACACAAGTTCACCGCACAGAGGGCGGGACTGTGGTCGGAGTACCGCATGTTCCCCGTGGGACTGGTCATCACCCTGGTCTCATCGTTCCTCGGGTTCCTGTTCGCATCGCCTGGTGCGGTGTACATCAGGGGGAACATGGACGACAGGACCAACGGGAAAGTGAGCATCGCGGGACCGATCGTGAACATAGTACTCGCTGCGGTCGGTATCGCCGGATGCCTCGCATTCAACTACTCGTCGATGGTCGTGCCGATGCTCCTGCTGGCGAACCTCAACGCATTCCTGGCGGTGTTCAACCTCCTGCCGATCCCCCCTCTGGATGGATCGAAGATCTTCAAATGGAACATCGGCATCTGGATCGTCACGATCGCAATCGCAGCCGTGGAGCTGATCTATGTCCTGAAGTTCATGCCCGTACTGTACTGGGCCTGAACCATCTTCTCAAACCACTTCCATCTTCTTATGGAACGAAAGACGGGTGAAACCTGCCGGAATCAATCGTTCCTAGGCATTCCGTCCCTTGATGAGACCCATATCGGTGTGAACGAGAACGGGATCCTCACCGTGACGAAATGGTCGCTGGCTTCAATCGTCTCCTTCCCGTAACGTTCGACCACCGCGGGAACACCGCGTCTGCCATAGCCGGTGAAATCCACCATCGAAACGATGTCGTGCAACGCCTTGTTTAAAGGCATGCTTCTGCCCGAGAGGAAATCATCCTCCGACAGGAGGAACGGGATCCCTCCGCGGGAAAAGATCTCGATACGGTCGTCGAAGACAAACACCGCCGGCGGAAGCATATCCGCCCAATAGTTGTGAACACATGCGTTTATCCACGCCTCTCTGAAGGCTTCGATGTCGAATAGATGCGTATCCAATCTCATGCCGCCTCTGAACTCCACCTTCGTCTCGTTCATCGACCAGATGTAATCCAGGACCGCCCTCATCGACAGGAGGAGGCAACGGTTGCCGAAATCCGTCCTGTAGGTGATGGCCGACGCCTTCGTCATACCATCGAACCTGACCACCTGCATCAGAGTGTTATTCTGATCGGACATGAGATATGCGACCTGATTGTAATCTCCGGAGTCCGTCAGCATCCCAAGATCGCGAAGATGTTCGCGGGTGAATCCCGCATGTACGCCGGAAGACTCCAGGTACGCCAGGAATGAGGTGAATGTCAGTTCCTGTACATTGGAGCAAAGGTCGACCATCCGATCACCTGCTCCGCACATCACCATCCTGCGTAGGATGTCGACGGTAGCAAGTTCGTCAGATGTCCCATCCCTGTAATAGTAGCGGCCATCGAAGGAGTACGGTATATCGGAGGATACCGCGGACATGCGGATGTACTCCATGCCGGAAGGCACCTCCTCCGGGACCACATCAACTGGGATCTCCGGTTCGACCATCGCCCTTACTCTATCCCTGATGATATCAATGTGCTCTGTTCCGTAACCATCGCCGATTATGTTACCGTCATCATCCACACCGAACAGAACCGTAGCTCTTCCACGTCTGTTCACCATGGAGGTGAGGGACAGGATGCCCTCGTCCAACCGTTCAAAACCCTCTATGAATTCTGTGGCCTCATCCTCCCGACCCAGATCTGCACCCATTATATCGTCAGATATGGATGTGATATTTGATAGAAATAGTAAACGATTGGCCAGAGACGAATCCAGAATAATATAGAAACAAACGAGACTGATTGAAGTGGGAGGGGATATCCCCTCCCGTTTTACATCACATGCATCCCTTGCAGGGATACCTGAGGTTCCTGAGGATGGTCCCCTCCCACTGGTCCATCTTACCGGGGTTGAGGATGTTGTCGGGATCCATGGCCTGCTTGATGGCCTTGATGGTGGAGAGCTCGGTCGCCCTCTCCTTCATGTAGTTGGGGGCCTTGGAGATTCCGACACCGTGCTCGCCGGTGACGGTTCCTCCGAGCTCGATGCAAACATCGAAGATCTCGTTGACGGCCTTGATTCCTCTCTCCCACTCGTCCTTGTCGGTGGGGTCGATGACCATCTTGGTGTGCAGGTTACCGTCGGATGCGTGACCGTATGTGGCGACGGTCACGTTGTACTTGGCGGCGATCTCCTGGAAGGCCTTGACAGCCTTGGGCACCTGGGACACGGGCACTCCCATGTCATCCGCGAGGGAGACGGAGGAGCATCCGGGCTTCAGTGCGGACAGGGATGTCATGACGGACTTCCTCGCATCGGTCCACTGGGCGATGAGCTTCTTGTCCTTGGTGGGGATGACCTCGATCGCTCCGATGGAGTTGGCAACCTCGTCCACGATCTTCAGGTCCCTGTCGATAACCTCATCGGTCTCTCCGTCGACCTCGACGATGCACAGCGCACCGCAGTCGGGCAGGGGGTTTCCACGTGCCTTGTTCACGGCGTTGATGCTCACGCTGTCCATGAGCTCGCAGGATGCCGGGATCAGGGGCTTGGCGATGATGGCGGAGATGCACCTTCCCGCATCCTCCACGGTCTTGAAGCAGCCCAGGCAGGAGGCGGACTTCTTGGGCTTGGTGGTCAGCTTCAGGGTGACCTCAGTGATCACACCCAGAGTACCC
>CALYUZ010000034.1 GCA_945492685.1 uncultured Methanomassiliicoccaceae archaeon
ACTTCGATTATGTTCCACGTTTTGATTTGTCGATCATCACAGTGTCGATTCGCTATGGATCCATGGGTTCCCCCGGAGACGGGTGATATTGAAAAAGAAGACCGGGGTCTCCCCCGGTAAGAGGTTCAGTTCTTGAAGCTGTGGATGGGTGCGGGGATCCTTCCGCCGCGGTTGACGAAGTCTGCACAGCCGAATTTGTTGACAGGCATGATCTTCGCCTCTCCCAGGAGTCCGCCGAACTCTGCGAAGTCCCCTACATCCTTTCCGATCACGGGGATGAGCCTGACGGCGGTTGTCTTCTGGTTGACCATTCCGATGGCCATCTCGTCGGCGATGATGCCTGCGATGGTGGTCGCGGGTGTGCTTCCGGGGATCGCGATCATATCGAGTCCCACGGAGCAGACGCAGGTCATGGCCTCGAGCTTCTCCAGGGTGAGTGCACCGATCTCGGCGGCCTCTGCCATGGCACGGTCCTCCGTGACGGGGATGAACGCACCGCTCAGTCCTCCGACGTAGGATGATGCCATCACACCGCCCTTCTTGACCTGGTCGTTGAGGATCGCCAGGGCTGCCGTGGTTCCGGGTGCTCCGGCGTACTCGAGTCCCATCTCGTGCATGATGTCGGCGATACTGTCTCCGACAGCGGGGGTGGGTGCCAGTGAGAGGTCGACGATACCGAAGGGCACTCCGAGCCTCTTGGATGCCTCCTTGGCGAAGAGCTGTCCGACCCTTGTGACCTTGAAAGCGGTCTTCTTGATCGTTTCGCAAAGGACCTCGAAGTCCTGTCCGCGCACCTTGGAGAGGGCGTTCTTCACCACTCCGGGTCCGCTGACACCGACGTTGATGATGCGGTCGGTTTCGGTCACTCCATGGAACGCACCTGCCATGAACGGGTTGTCGTCGGGAGGGTTGCAGAACACGACCAGCTTGGCGCATCCGATGGAATCCGCCTCCTTGGTCATCTCGGCCGTCTTGACGACGATGTCACCCATGAGCCTGACGGCGTCCATGTTGATACCGGTCCTGGTGGATCCGAGGCTGATCGAGGAGCACACGCGCTCCGTCTCCGCAAGTGCCTGGGGGATGGACTCGATCAGGAACCTGTCCGCCTGGGTCATTCCCTTCTGGACCAGAGCGGAGTATCCTCCGATGAAGTTGACACCGACCTTCTTCGCCGCCTTGTCCAGGGTCTTTGCGATCTGCACGAAGTCCTCGGGGCACTTGCATGCGGCCCCTCCGACGAGTGCTGCGGGTGTGATGGAGATCCTCTTGTTGATGACGGGGACCCCGTACATCAGTCCGATCTCATCTCCAACCTTGACGAGGTCCTTGGCGGATTCGGTGATCTTGTCGTAGATCTTCTGACACAGGGCGTCGAGGTCCGGGTCGATACAGTCCAGGAGACTGATTCCCATGGTGATGGTCCTGACGTCCAGGTTCTCGTGCGAGACCATGTCGATGGTCTCGAAAACCTCATTCAACTCTACCAAGGAAATCCCTCAGATCCTGTGCATCATGTCGAAGATCTCTTCGTGCTGTGCCTTGATGATGCATTCGACCTTCTCTCCGACCTTGGTCAGGCCCTCGGCGAGGTTGTCGAACGTTCCGGTGTATTTCGAGACATCAACGATCATCATCATGTTGATGAACTCCTGGACGGTGGTCTGTTTGATGTCCAGGATGTTGATGTTGTTCTCAGCGAAGTAGTTGCAAACCGCGGCGATGATGCCGGGGTGGTCCTTTCCCACGAGTGTTACGATGACTCTGCTCACGATCTCACCTTCATATCCGATTGTATCATAAGTGCGTACTCGATGGAGTCCACCAGGGCGATAAGACTCGCCTCGATGACGTTCTCCGAGACCCCCACGGTCGTCCAGCTCTCAGATCCGTCCGTGGACCTGATCAGGACGCGTACGCTTGCCGCGGTCGCCGATTTCTCATCCAGCACACGGACCTTGTAATCCGTGAGCCTGATGTCCCTCAGCTCCGGGTAGAAGCGTGTGAGGGCCTTCCTCAATGCGTTGTCGAGCGCGTTCACGGGTCCGTTACCGTCGGCTGCGGTGTGCTCCACGTTTCCGTTCCTGTCGCACACCTTGATGCTAGCCTCGGAGTCCATCCCGTGCTCTCCGCGCTCGTCCATGAATATCCTGAATCCGGGGACGGTGAACATGGGTTCCATGTCACCCCTGAGTCTTCTGACGAGGAGTTCGAAGCTCGCATCGGCGCCCTCGAACTGGTACCCCTTGGATTCCATATCCTTGATCTTGTTCGTTATGTCGGGGCTGTCCTCCCCGATCTCCAATCCCAGCTCCCTCAGCTTCTCGGAGATGCTGGCCCTTCCGGCCATGTCGGACACCAGGATCCTCCTCCCGTTCCCGACGGATTCGGGATCGATGTGCTCGTAGGTGCGGGTGTCCCTCGCCAATGCGGAGACGTGCATCCCCCCCTTGTGGGCGAACGCCCTTGATCCGACGTACGGCATGCTCCTGGACGGGGGCATGTTGGCCACCTCTCCAACATATTTCGACAATGTGGTGAGGTTGGACAGGTCCATGTCCGTGAGTTCGTTCCCTGTCTTGAATGCGAGGTTGGGGATCACGGTGCACAGGTTGGCGTTTCCGCATCTCTCACCCAGACCGTTGATGGTGCCTTGGACCATGGAACATCCCGATTCTACCGCGGCCAGGGAACAGGCCGTCGCCATGTCGGAATCGTTGTGGCAGTGTATCCCCAGAGGCACGCTCACCGAAAGGAGCGCCTCCTCCACCGCCTCGGATATCTCCGAGGGCATGGATCCGCCGTTGGTGTCACAGAGGATGAGCCATTCGGCTCCGCCGTTCTCGGCCGCCCTCAGCACGTTCAGTGCGTATCTCCTGTTGGACCTGTATCCGTCGAAGAAGTGCTCCGCATCGAACATGACCCTCTTCCCTGATTCCACGAGGAAGCGGATGCTGTCCTCCACAAGGTCGAGGTTCTCGTCGAGTCCTATCCTCAGAGCATCGGTGACCTGGAAGTCCCATGACTTGCCGAAGATGCAGCACCATTCCGCGGAGCATGAGGCCAGGGCCCTCAGGTTGGGGTCGTCCTCCGCTTTTATGCCGTGACGGCGGGTGCTCCCGAACGCTGTCAGTCTGCTCTTCCTCAGTTCCATCTTCCCCGCTTTCTCGAAGAACTCGTCGTCACGGGGGTTGGAGCCGGGCCATCCGCCCTCCACGAAGTCTATGCCGAACTCGTCCAGCTTGCGCAGGATGTCAAGTTTGTCCTCGCAGGAGAACGATATGCCCTCCGTCTGCGCTCCGTCGCGGAGGGTGGTGTCGTAGATCAGGACCCTGTCCATCTCATGCCTCTCTCTTCCTCTCGTCCATGATGGCGATGAGGTCGCTGAGGACCGCGGATGCGGTCTCGAGACGTCCCGCTCCGCGTCCGGAGACGGTGACGGGTCCCGCCAGGTCGGTGAGGATCTGTGCGGTGTTCAGGGTTCCCGATATGCTCAGGGGGTGTCCCTTGGGGATGAGCCTGGGGCTGACCTCCAGTTTGGTCTCGGAGACCTCTCCGATGAGCCTGATGACCATGTTGCGTGATGCGGCGAGGGCGATGGCCTCTTCGGTGATCGAGGTGATGCCGGTGATCTGCACGTCATCGAAGGTCACGTCCCTTCCGAAGATGGAGTTGGCGAGGATGACGACCTTGCAGGCGCTGTCGTATCCCTCGATGTCGTTGGTTGGATCGGTCTCGGCGTATCCCATCTGCTGCGCCTCCTTCAGGGCCTGCTCGAAGGGCTGACCCTTGTCCATCTTGCTGAGGATGAAGTTGCAGGTACCGTTGAAGATACCCCTGATGGATTTGATGTCCTCTCCGGCGAGGCTCTCGCGGCAGAGGTTGATTATGGGCATGGCGCCTCCAACGGAACCCTCGAACCTGAACTTGCACCTGTTGGCCTTTGCCAGGTCGATGAGCTCTCTGAACTTCAGAGCGAGGGGGCCCTTGTTCACGGTGATGACATCCTTCCCGTTGGAGAGGGCGTGGCGGATGTTGATCAATCCGACACCTCCTGTCTTCACGTCGGTGGGGCTGACCTCCACGAGGACGTCGTAGTCCACCTTGTCGAGGACTTCGGTGGAGACGGTGTAGGATTCATCGCCGACCCTGCGTGTGGACTGCTTCCTGGAGACGAGGTCCAGGGGGTCCATTCCGTTGGGATCCACGGCGTACGACTTGGAATCCATCACACCGACGATGGTGACGTTCTGTCCGAACTTGTCGAGGAAGTACTTCTGTCTCCTGGCGACGACCTCCGCGAAACCCTGTCCGACGGTTCCGAATCCGCAGATGAAGACCCTCATCTCAGACACCCCTCACGTATGTGATGTTGGATTGCTTGCATTTCTCGCTCAGGAATCTGTCCATCCTGTCGAGGTCCTCCTCGCTGCGTGTCTTCACCGCGATCATCCCGGTGCGCTTGGATGAGGTGGTGGTCTTGGAGGAGTACCTCATGTCCATGGAATCCATGGTTATCATCTCGGATGCCTCGTTAATGAGTCCCTCGAGGTAGTTGGCGTCGAACTCTCCTATGAGCATGTACTCCATGGTGTACGTCTGGTAGACGGACCCCATCCTGGAGATGATCATGTCCTTGGACTTCCAGATCTCCTTGAGCTTCTCCAGCTGTGCGGAGTCGTCGACCTCGAATGTCACGTTGATGCAGATCCTGTGGTTGACGATCTGCTCGCGGTTGTGGACCACTCCCATGATGTTCCCGTCCACGAGGGATATGGGTTCCAGGGATCCGACGAGCTGGCCGGGGAGGTCCTTGACGTATAGTTCTGCGTTCACTATCATGGTGCGCACCGATGGGGCGGGTTATCTCCCCATGTTATATAATAAGGTCGCGCACGCACGCGCTTTATAAGGAAGGGGAATCGGACTGGACAATTGTCGGAATACGGGGGTTCCGATGTACAAACGGTGGATACGGGTGATTGGAAGAAATAAAGAATGGAAGCACGAGAAATGGCTCAAACGGGCTTGAAGAAGGAATAGTGGCGCCGAGAGGGAGATTTGAACTCCCGAGGGAAAGTTCCCACGAGCTTTCCAGGCTCGCGCCTTACCGGGCTGGGCCATCTCGGCTTCGTAACACAGGCATTGGGTACTCGTATTTAACGATTTGTCTATTTTTATGTAGATTCAGGGCTGAAGCCAAGGGATATCGGAGCGGAAGTCCGTCAGATGCCTCCTTATCCCGCGTGCCCTCTCCAGTTCCTCCGTGTCCACGGTGAAGATGGAGATGCACTCGGATGTTCCGCATTCCGCGATCACATCTCCGAAGGGGTCCAGTCCCCTGGAGCATCCGTGCATCTCCAGACCGTTCAGAGGTCCGGTGTTGTTCACGTATGCCAGATACGTCACGTTCTCCAACGCCCTGGCGGATATCACCTTGTCCAGGAACGGCTTCGACTGCATTGCGGAAGCCGCGACACAGATGTTCACAGATGCGCCCCTGAGGGAGCAGCCGTGGAGGATCTCCGGGAAGAAGATGTCGTAGCAGACGCACATCCCGAATCCGATCCCGTGATAGTGGCCGATGACGGGTGATTGACCGTCGATGAAGTCGTTCTCCGCGTATATCCCGAACTTCGCCAGATGCGCCTTGTCGTACCACACGTCCCCGTCCGGCGAGAGGAATGCCAGGCTGTTCATCACGCCATTCCCTGTGTATCTCGGCGACCCTACGACCGCGGCGGTGTCGGTCTCCCTGCATCTCTCCGATATCACCCGTATCGCGGACTCCACGTCACCCTTCAGTACGGAGCAGTCGGCCCCGTAACCGGTGAGGAACAGCTCGGGGAAGACGTAGACGTCCGCATCCCCCGATCCGATACAGGACAGGATCCTCTCCATGTTTACTTCCACATCACCCACCGAGGGCATGAGCTGGCACAGGGCCACACGGACCTTCATGGGTGCCGGAAGGTGCGGGCAATGTTTAAAATCCGCGCCTTTTGATTACCATGGCAATGGCAGGAGTAAAGATCCCAAACATAACCGCGGAAGACGTGGAATCGCTCATAGGCTTCATCAGGACGACCGTCAGGGACGCCCACAGCGACGGAGTTGTGATCGGACTCAGCGGAGGGATCGATTCCGCCGTGGTCACCAAGCTCTGCGTCGAGGCTCTCGGACCGGAGAAGGTCCTCAATGTGTTCATGCCGTCCCGCGTCACACCCGCCGACGACTACAAGATCACCAAGGAGATGAGCAACATGTGGGGTACCGAGTACAAGGTCGTGGACATCCAGCCCGCCGTGGATGCTCTGGCCGCAGTTCTTCTATCCGGCAAGGAAACTCCTCTGGAGAGGGGAAACATCTCCGCCAGGTGCAGGATGATCGTTCTGTACAACCTCGCCAAGAAGAGGAACTCCCTGGTCGTTGGAACCTCCAACCAGAGTGAGTTGATGATGGGTTACTTCACCAAGTTCGGTGACGGTGCCTGCGACATGACCCCCCTTGCCAACATGTACAAGACAGAGGTCAGGCAGATCGCCAAGCTGATCGGCATCCCTGAGGAGGTCATCGCCAAGCCCCCGTCCGCCGGACTGTGGGAGGGACAGACCGATGAGTCCGACATGGGGATCAAGTATGCCGATCTGGATTCCATCCTCTACGACATGGAGCAGGACAGGTCCGATGCACAGATCGCAGCCGACACGGGTCTCCCCAAGGACCAGATCGCCCACATCCGTGAGCAGGTCGAGTCCATGGAGCACAAGAGGCTTCCGGCGCTTAGGCCCAGTGATTTCTGATCCAATGATCTGCGAAACCCCTTACTTTTCTTTCATTTTTTGTGATTTCTGTTGATTTTAGATACTGATATACAAAAAAGATATCGAAAATATTATAAACATCTTTATCTTGGGGGATTTTGTTGCTCCTGTAGTGTAGCGGCCAATCATGAAGCCCTCTCGAGGCTTCGACACGGGTTCAAATCCCGTCGGGAGCACTCATTCCTTCTACACAACTATCAACTTGTCACAGTGTTCTGTTCTGTGTTCTCCGTCGTTCTGTCATCCGATGTGAATCCGGTGGCCGAAGGCATCGTTTCGATGTTAGAAGGGGGAAGAAGTTTCAGATTCCTTCAGAATGGCAGGATTTCTCTTCCATGCTGTTCAGCCAGGACCTCTGCGAATGCAGTGTACATGGCTGACAGTCCACAGATCAGTCCGATCACTCCCGCCACGTTCGTCAGCAGGTGGTTCCCAGAAAGGTCCGCAACCGTCAGCACGAAGAACGTCACGGTCAGGGTGAGGAACACGAACTTGAGCGAGTTCCTGCCCTTCAGCGTTCCGAGGAACATGAACAGGGTCATGATGCCCCACAGGAGGCAGAACACGCCCATGGTGTCGCCTCCCGATCCGGCTCCGAACACATCCGTCTTTATCGCAACGAGTGCGAGCCAGAACACTCCATAGAGGGTGAAGGCCGTCATCCCG
>CALYUZ010000035.1 GCA_945492685.1 uncultured Methanomassiliicoccaceae archaeon
TCATCGAGAAGCTCGACAAGATCGCCGGAGAGAACGGTGTCGGAAGGATCGACCATGTGGAGGACCGTCTCGTCGGAATCAAGAGCCGCGAGACCTACGAGTGTCCCGCAGCCGTCACCCTGATCAAGGCCCACCAGGCCCTCGAGGCCATGACCCTGTCCAGGGATGTCATCGAGTTCAAGAGGACCATCGAGCAGAAGTACAGCCAGATGGTCTACGACGGACTCTGGTACAGCGGAATCCGCGAGCCCCTCTGCGCATTCATCGACTCCACCCAGGAATACGTCACCGGTACCGTGAGGGTCAAGCTCTTCAAGGGCAACGCCACCGTCGTCGGAAGGAAGTCACCCTACTCCCTGTACGACACCGGACTCAGCACCTATGCCGAGGGAGACGTCTTCGACCACAACTCCGCTACCGGATTCATCTATGTCTGGGGACTCCCCGGCAGGACCGCAGCGAAGGCCCACGCCGTCAAGAAGAAGTGATATCCTTGCAGCAGGCACTCTGGTCGGGAAGGTTCGCAGTCGGAATGGACGACTCAACGCTCGCCTTCACATCCTCCCTGGATGTGGATTCCCACCTGGCGTTCTACGACGTCATGGGATCCCTAGCCCATGTGAGGATGCTGAAGAAGTGCGGCATCATCCCCGCGGAGGATGCGGACAGCATCATCGCGGGACTGAAGGTCATCCTCGACGAGGTCAGAAAGGGCGAGTTCGAGCTGGACTACTCCCAGGAGGACATCCACACCAATGTGGAGTTCACACTGACCAGCAGGATCGGCCCGGCCGGAGGAAAACTCCACACCGGAAGGAGCAGGAACGACCAGGTGGCCACCGACTTCAGGATGTACCTCAGGGACGACGCCCTGAAGGCCGCCGAGGCCGTCAACCAGCTGATGATGAGCCTCGTGAAGGTAGCAGAGGACAACGGCGACACCGTGATGCCGGGGTTCACCCACATGCAGCACGCCCAGCCCGTGACCCTCGCCCAGCACATGATGGCCCATGCGTTCAAGTTCTCCAGGGATGCCGATAGGTTCCTCGACGCATTCAGGAGAATGGACAAATGTCCTCTGGGAGCGGCCGCCCTCGCCGGGACCACGTACCCCATCGACAGGCACATGACCGCACAGGCCCTCGGATTCAGGGAGCCCACCGAGAACTCGATGGATTCCGTCTCCGACAGGGACTTCGTCACCGAACTGGCGTACTGCGCGGCACAGACCGCGATCCACCTCTCCTCCCTCTGCGAGGAGCTGGTCCTCTGGTCCTCCCAGGAGTTCGGATTCGTGGAGATGGACGACAGGTACACCACCGGATCCTCCATCATGCCTCAGAAGAAGAACCCGGACATCGCCGAGCTCGTCAGGGGGAAGACCGGATCCGTCATCGGTTCCCTGATGACCATGATCACGATGACCAAAGGACTCCCTCTGACATACAACCGCGACCTTCAGGAGGACAAGCGCCCTGTCATGGAGAGCATGGAGACCGTCATCTCGTGCTGCACGATCATGTCCAAGGTCATAGCCACATCCGCGTTCCGCAAGGAGAGGATGTTGGAGGTCACCAGCAGGGGACAGATCAACGCCACCGACCTTGCGGACTATCTGGTCACCAAGGGAGTTCCCTTCCGCGAGGCTCACGGAATCGTCGGAGCCGCGGTGAGGCACAGCATTGAATCCGGAAGGAACCTGGAGGACATGACCCTCGACGAGCTCAGGGAGTTCTCCGACAGGATCGAGGATGATGTCTACGACATACTCCCCGTGGTGAGGTGCGTGGAGAGGAGGAACTCCTACGGGGGAACATCCTCTGCATCCACCGACGTGCAGATCTCCAAGGCCATAGAGCAGATCATGCTCAGGGACGAGGTCATCCGTCAGGAGACACAGCTCATCGAGAACTGCTGGAAACAGCTGGCCGAGGAGTGATCCCGGCCTCTCAAACACCCTTTTAACACCTTTTACCGAATCATAACATACGGCGCACAAACTTCGGAAATCCTTCACAAATCCTATTTTATCCTCCATCGCCATATATCCATAGCGGGATTGAATGGAACAGGACACCCGCATGAAAGTTCTCAAGGCCACCGGACTGGCGATAGCCGCCGCTGCGCTATATGCCTTAAGCACACCGTTCTCGAAGATACTCCTCGACGGCGTTTCTCCGACGATGATGGCATCCCTGCTGTACCTTGGTGCAGGGATCGGGCTACTCCTGGTGACATGTGCAGGGAGGGCGATCGGCCATCACAGCCACGAAGCCCCCTTGGACCGTTCGGACCTCCCGTACACCATGGCCATGATAGTCCTGGACATCGCCGCGCCGATCCTCCTGATGACCGGATTGACCATGACGTCATCCGCGACGACATCCCTGCTTAACAACTTCGAGATAGTCGCCACCACCGTGATCGCACTCATGGTCTTCAGGGAGAACGTGTCGAAGACCCTTTGGACCGCCATACTCCTCGTCACTGTCTCCAGCATACTGCTGTCCGTGGACGATATCTCCGGATTCGTGCTGTCTCCAGGAGCCCTCCTGGTCCTCGGAGCATGCTTCTGCTGGGGAATAGAGAACAACTGCACCAGAAAGCTCTCAGAGAAGGACCCCATACAGATCACCACGGTCAAGGGGATCTTCTCCGGACTGGGTTCTATGATCGTCGCCCTGTATCTCGGCAACCCCATCCCCGGGATCGCCCTGATATGCATCACTCTGGTCCTGGGATTCCTGTCCTACGGACTGAGCATATCGTCATACATTCGTGCACAGAGGGACCTCGGAGCATCGAGGGTGAGCGCATACTACTCACTCGCACCCTTCATCGGTGTGGCGATAGCCTTCGTGCTGTTCAAGGAATCCCTCGGATGGTCGTTCTGGATCGCATTGATGCTCATGATCGCTGGAACCGCGCTTGTGACCATGGATGCGCTGAAGGCCGATGACACCGTCCATGATAATGACAGGAAGGATGGGGCCGAGGCCGAACCGGAATGAGATGAACAGAAGACCCGTTGACGGGTGAAATGGGAAAAGACACCCGGAGGTGTCGTGAAAGGAGACTGAAGGGATCAGTCGAAATCAGTGCGGTCGTTCTGCCTGACCTCGAACTTGATGCCGGCGGCAGTCAGCATGGTGCTGATGTTGTCGGCGATCTTGGACAGGTCCGTGCTCTTGGAGTAGGTCTTGATGTAGAACTCCTTGGCATCGGTGGGGAAGACGAGTCTGATCTTTCCCTTCCTGTTGTATCCCTCGGGCTTCCTGTCGCGCTCCAGGTCGATCATGTTGAGCTCGATGAACATCTGAAGGATCTCCTCCTCTTCGGGCATCTGGTCGATCTCCTCCAGGAACATCTTGAGGATGTCGGGGAACACGGGGGCCAGATCCTTGTAGCTGGATTTGCCTTTGAGAACGAAATGAGTGCTGAAGACCTTCATCGGACAGACCCTAAACTGCGGTCCAATATAAGGATATCGAGCCCTCTGGATGTAATACCAATGCTCGATACCATGTCGGGATCACTTCGTAATTATTTGGAAACTGTTCAGAGAGTTCAAAGACCTCTATTCGGAGATGGATTGGTCCACCATTGAGAACGAAGGTGATCTGACCGAGGTGTCCATGACAGTCGTGGAAAATGCACTGTAGGAGGGATTCTCAGATTATATCGTGGACAACATGGCGGAATACTCCATGACATGGGCACGTGAGAATGGACTCTTCTCCAGTGAGGAACCCGTACCATCCGGAGGAATAGAAGATTTCATGGAATACCTGATAAAAACAACGTGGACATGGATGACCCCGAGGCCGTCAAAAAGGCCTTCGGAGCTTTCACCGTACAATGAGGATATGGGATGGGGCATATCCCCTCCCAAACCTCCTTTCCCACGTAGAATATTGTCTGGATGCTGGTTTTCAATACCACCAATTATAAAGAAAGGTACCATTGGGTGCCTTGATGAGATCAGCTCTTACAGTGGCTGGATCGGACTCCATAGGAGGCGCCGGCGTTCAGGCCGACGTCAAGGCCATGGCCGTGGTCGGAGTCCACGCCACATCAGTGATAACAGCCGTCACCGCCCAGAACACGCAGGGCGTGGACGACATCTTCCCCATGCCTGAGGAGTTCATCCAGGCGCAGCTCGAGTCGGTGCTGAGGGACTGCGACGTCAAAGCGGTCAAAACCGGCATGCTATACAGCGCGGACATCGTGGAGACGGTGGCCGACATCCTGGAGGACCATGAGATGCCCCTGATCGTCGACCCCGTGATGGTGTCCGGAACAGGCGATGCACTCTCCCAGAAGGAGCTCGTATCGGCCATGAGGAAGAAACTGCTTCCGATATGCGAACTCGTGACACCCAACAAGCACGAGGCGGAGGTCCTGTCCAAGATGAAGATCAACACCAAGGACGACCTCACACTCGCCTGCGAACTCATCGGGAAACAAGGATCGTCCGTCCTCATGAAGGGTGGACACTTCAACACCCCCACGGTGGTGGACTACCTGTACCTGTCATCTGAGTTCACCAAGCTCGAGTATCCCCGTCTGAAGAAAGCCGGACACGGCAGCGGATGTGTCCTGTCATCGTTCATCACCGCCAACATGGCGAAGGGATTGGACATCGTGAACGCCGTCATGAAGTCCAGAGACCTGATCCAGGAATCCATCGCATCCCAGTACTCCATCGGGAAGGGAGACCAGGTCGTCAATCCCATGGTCAAGATGAAGGGCGAGACTGACAAGTTCAAGGTCCTGGACGCGGTGGATGCCGCAGCCGCGAAGATCATGGACGTCGTCCCGGACGAGTTCGTCCCCAAGAAGGGAATGAACATAGCCCTCGCATTGAAGGATGCCGCCGGACCTGAAGAGATCGCCGCGATCGACAGGAGACTGTTCGTCCACAACGGCATGATCCGCAAGGGCGGACCCGCCAAGTTCGGAGCTGCGGAGCACCTGTCATACGTCCTCCTGGGAGTGATGAAACATGACCCCAAGACCAGATGCATCATGAGCATTGCATACAGCGACGATGTCATGAGCGTCATGGAGGAGGTCGGGATGAACGCCGTGTCCGTGGAGATGGGCAAGGACAAGATCCTGGAAGCCACCGAGACCGCGATCAACAAATGCAACGGCAAGATCCCCGATGCCATCGTGGACAAGGGTTCCAAGAAGGACAGGATAATAAGGATCCTGGCCAGGGATACCGACGAGATGCTCTCCAAACTGGAAGAGATCCTCTAATCACAAACGGCCGTCCCCGCGACGGCCCTTTCAAACATCACTCAGAACTGCCTTTGAATGAACTTCATCCACAAGATACGTAGTTAGGATACGGTCGGTCGATTGTTCTGAACCCAGATTATCTGATTCTGCCCCGGTTCGTTTTGAACCGACCATCGACAACCGAGACGGGTGAATCACACAATAGAGAGGAAACAAAGGAAAATGGAAAAATGGGTTTCCCGGGCCGTCATGACCCGGGAGGTAATTTGACCGATCAGTTGATGCTCTCGAGGACGATCTCGAAGTAGAGGTCGATGTTGTCCTTCTCGGAGGTCTTGTAGGTGAAGTCCCCGTTGGTGATGTTGGACACATACCAGGTCTCTGTTCCGAAGTCGATCTCGATCATCTGGATGTCGCCGTTGTTTCCAACGGAGGTGTACTTGTCGAAGACGTACTCGAAGTGGATCTGGTCGTCGATGGATGTGACCTTGAACTCGACTGTTCCGTACTCGCTGTCCTCGTTTCCGATGTATCCGTAGGTCTCTCCGACCACGGGCATGTTGTAGATGACAACATCGTTTCCTGCGAGTGTTGCAGTTGCCTCCCATCCGTAGACGGTGGTGAAGGTGACTGCGACTCCGGACACGGGTGTGACGTCCTCATACAGGTTGGTGAATGCGGTCTTGGGCATCGTGACGCTCAGGTCCTCGTATCCACCGGTGATGGACTTGGTGTACTGGGGTCCGATGTAACCCTCTCCAGCATCGATCTTGACCAGGATCTTGTCGCCGACCTTGTGGCCCACGACAGCCTCCTCGAATCCCTGGAGCATGGTTCCCTTACCGATGGTGAAGGTGAGGTTGCTGTACGATGTCTTGGTAAAACTGTTGGCCTTGGAGATGTCGTCATCGTTTCCGATGGAGCTGTAGCTCGTGTCGAAGACGACAGCGTATTCCTCGCCGACGTACGCGTAGAAGGAACCGGTGTAGCTGACCTCGACCTCGTCCCCGTATGCTGCTTTCGTATTGTCTTTCTGTATGTAGTGGTCATTGACGAATCCGCCCAGGATCGCAACCACTGCGACCATGAAGATGACCAAGCAGGCCGTGAATATCGGGTCCCTGCTTTTCTTGACTTTCTCTTCGCCAGTCATTTTACCGACCGACGGATTGATAGTCCTTATGAAAGCCTTTCTCCGCGTAATATAAGAAAAGAAAGAGAAAAGGAGAACGGGCAAGCGAACGCCCATGTCCGCCCCTCCTGACGACAGGATTATCACCGAATCCGCGGATATCGGGACAGAAGAACCGTGAATACTGTGTATACCGTACATACACAGTTATATACAGTAACGTCATACATCGTCACAGAGAGGAAGAGATGGAGATCGTAATCAGCAACTCCAGCGGACGGCCGATCTACGAACAGATCGTCGAACAGGTGAAGAGCCAGATAGTCCAGGGCAGACTGAAGCCCGGGGACCCCCTGCCGTCCATGCGCGTGCTCGCACAGGACCTGAAGATAAGCGTCATCACCACCAAGAGGGCCTACGGGGAACTCGAGGCGGAGGGCTTCATCGAAACGGTCGCGGGCAAGGGATGCTACGTCTCGGCCACCGACCCGGAGGTGCTCCGCGAGGGGAACCTCAGGATGGCCGAGGGGCACATCCAGAAGGCCGTGGACCTGGCCAAGGGCAACGGCATCACCAGGGAGGAGCTCCACGAATTGATCGACATCCTCTTCGACGGTGAGCGATGATGACGGATTCTATCGTTGTGGACGGGGTGTGCAAATCCTTCGGGGACTTCCACCTCGAGAACATAAACATGACACTCCCCCGGGGATGCATCGTAGGGATGGTTGGCAACAACGGGGCCGGGAAGACCACGTTGATGAAGTGCATATCGGGTGCGGTCATCCCCGACAGTGGAAATGTGTCCTTCCCGCATGAGAGGAGGCCGGGCGACATAGGCATAGTCTTCGACGAATGCCACCTGCCGATGGACCTGAACTGCACCAAGATCTCCAGGATATTTGCGGGACTTGTGCCGAACTGGGATGCGGCGGGATTCGCACTGACCCTCGAACGCTTCGGTGTCCCCATGGACAGGAAGATCAAACAACTGTCCCGTGGGATGAGAATGAAGGTGCAGGCCGCCATCGCCCTCTCCCAATCACCCGCGGTCCTGATGCTGTCTGAGCCCCCAGCCGGTCTCGATC
>CALYUZ010000036.1 GCA_945492685.1 uncultured Methanomassiliicoccaceae archaeon
ACCACGGTACGGGGTATGTATTCGGCTCCGCTCTTGTGGGTGCCTGTGAATCCGGTCTACCCTTGGGGAAGGCGGTGGAGGCGGCCGTCGATCTCACCGTGGGAAGCATCATCCGCACACATGACGCCGGAACCGATGTCCGTTACGGTGTAAACTTCGAGGCGGGTCTGTACGATTACGTGACGACGGTCAGGAATGCGAACAGAGGATTCGAACTAGTCCCGGCGACCACCGACGAACAGCTGAGGATCATCACATCCATCGGTCACACGGTGTGGAACGAGGCATACCACGGTCTTGTGTCACAGGATCAGATCGACTACATGCTCAACAAGTTCCAATCATTCGAGGCCATGAAGGAGCAGATCGCACACAAGGGATACACCTACCTGTGCATGACCGTCGATGGGAAGATAGTCGGATATGCGGGATATGCGCCTGACGACAGGGGACTGTATCTTTCCAAAATGTACATCCTGAAGGAGCATCGCGGGAAAGGCTACGCGATGAAAACGTTCGCCCATCTGAGGGATGTCGCAAGGTCCCTGGGTCTCAGATGTGTCCACCTGACGGTGAAGAGGAACAACGAGTCCTCATTCAACATCTACAAACACGCGGGATTCGAGGTCGTGGATTCCGTGGACAATCCGATAGGTGACGGATTCGTCATGTACGACTATATCATGGAGATGAAGGTATGAGCGACGCCGACCAGCTTTTCACAGAGGGATACAGATACTACACCGAGGCCGGTGACGAGAACGAGCTCAGGAGGGCATTCGAACTCCTCAGTCAGGCGGCGGGCATGGGGCATGCCCTGGCACAGGATGTTCTGGGCAACATGTACGAGGACGGTGACGGCGCCCCGTTGGATATTAGAACCGCCGCGGAACTGTACAGGATGTCCGCCGATCAGGACTGTCCTCCCGGACTCTACGACTACGGGATGCTCTTCCTGGACGGCCATGGCGTTCCCCAGGACAAGGGGAGGGCATTCGCACTTATCTCCAAGGCCGTTTCAATCGGGAACGATCCTGAGCACATGTTCACCCTCTCCGTCCTGTATCTTAAGGGGGAGGGGGTGGAGAAGGATGAGAAGAGATCCCTGGAACTCCTGAGGAAGGCCGAGAAGCTGGGAAGCGTGGATGCCAAGGCCAATCTGGGTGCGATGTACCTCTCCGGCGAGGGTCTCCCCAAGGATGAGAGAAAGGCCTTCGGTCTCCTGAAGGAGGCTGCGGAGGACCAGGACTGCAGCGCGATGTGCAACCTCGCCCTGATGTACGAGCAGGGGATCGTCGTGGAGAAGGACATGCGCACCGCCATCTCCTATTACAAGCAGGCCGCCGATCTGGGATATCCTCCCGCTTTCTACCATCTCGGTGTCCTCGTCGGCGAGGGGGAGGCTGATCTGGGCGATATCGATCCGGTCGGTCTTCTGGAGACAGCAGGCTCCGACGGCAACATCGACGCCCTTTACAGGCTGGGTGTGATGTACTACGACGGAAACGGAGTCGAGCAGGATTTCGACATGGCATCACAGTATTTCCGTGCCGGTGCGGAGTTCGAGAACCCCGAGTGCATGTACAACCTCGGAATCATGATCATCCGCGGTGAGGCTGAGGCTGCATACGATGAGGAGGAGTACGACATGATCATCGCCGCCGCAGATGCAGGATACGGTCCCGCCAAGGAGCTTCTGGAGAAGAGCGGGGAGGAATGAGTTGTTCATACCGACCACCATGGAGGAGGTCCGGGCCAGGGGATGGGATGCGCTGGACATCATCCTCGTCTCCGGGGACACCTACACGGATAACTCCTACAACGGCACCGCACTGATCGGACACTGGATGATCGACCACGGTTTCAGAGTGGGGATCATAGCGCAGCCCTCGGTCCAATCCGGCGACGACATCACCCGTCTCGGACTCCCGGAGTTGTTCTGGTCCGTTTCCGCAGGGTGTGTGGATTCCATGGTGGCCAATTACACCCCCGCGAACAAGTTCCGCAAGGAGGACGACTTCACACCCGGAGGGGTGAACGACCGGCGTCCCGACAGGGCCTGTATCGCTTACACCAATCTCATCAAGAAGCATGCGAAGGGGAAGCCGGTGATACTCGCAGGAGTGGAGGCGAGCCTCAGGCGCATGGCCCACTACGACTTCTGGTCCGATTCCGTCAGGAGGTCGGTCCTGCTGGATTCCAAGGCCGATGCGATAATCTACGGCATGGCCGAGCTCTCCACCCTGGAGATCGCGGAGAGGATGAGGGCCGGCAGGGGATGGAAGGATGTCAGGGGCATCTGTTTCATGCAATCCGAGAGGCCGTTGGATGCCGTGGAGATACCCTCCTATGAGGATTGCAAGTCGGATCCCAAAGCATATGCGGAATCGTTCAGGTTATTCTACGACAACTGCGATCCAGTCACCGGGAGGGACCTGTGTCAGAAACACGGTGAGAGATACCTCATCCAGAAACGCCCCCAGCGTCCCATGACCACGGAGGAGCTGGATTCCGTCTACGGATCGGATTACGAGAACGCCGTCCACCCATATTACGCCAAGGACGGTCATGTGAAGGCGATGGAGACTGTCAGGAACTCCATCACCACCCATCGCGGATGCTACGGTGCATGTTCCTTCTGCGCCATAGCGGTACATCAGGGGAGGACCGTCGTGTCCAGGAGTGAGGATTCCATAGTCGAGGAGGTGGAGAGGCTCGCATCATCCCCTTCGTTCAACGGTATAATACAGGATGTCGGGGGGCCCACGGCCAACATGTACGGCATCGAGTGTCCGAAGAAGGTCTCCGAGGGGATCTGCAGGGACAGGAGATGTCTGGGTTCCAAGCCATGTCCGAGGATGCCCATCGATCACTCCCGTCAGATCTCCCTGTTGAAGAGGATAACGGCGGTACCTGGTGTACGGAGGGTCTTCGTCAATTCCGGAATAAGATATGACATGATCCTAGCCGACAGGGCGCACGGGGACGATTACCTGAGGAGGATCGTCTCCCACCACGTCTCCGGACAGATGAAGGTCGCTCCCGAACACACCTCCGACAGGGTCCTGAGGCTCATGGGGAAGCCATCCGCCGACAGGCTGATCGAGTTCAAGAAGCGCTTCGACGTACTCAGCAGGGAAAGGGGGAAGAAGCAGTTCCTCACATACTACTTCATGGCCGCACATCCGGGATGCACCGACGACGACATGAAGGATCTCTCAAGATTCTGTCACGATGTTCTGCACACCAATCCCGAGCAGGTGCAGGTGTTCACCCCCACACCGTCTACCGTGTCGACGATGATGTACCACTGCGGTGTGGACCTGAAAGGGAGGTCGGTGTTCACCGAGCACTCCATCCAGAGGAGGCAGAGGCAGAAGGAGGCCGTCGTCCGGAGGACAGATGGAAAGCGTTGACGTCGCACAGCTGTGCAGGGGATACTTCGGGATCGTTACCGCCGAGTACGTCAAACGGAAGGAGTTCTATTATGCCTGGAGGATCAAGGGCGATTCGATACACATTCAAATCTCCGATTACATGAAAGGGTGTCCCGAGGATGTGCTCTCCGACATGTGTGTGATGATATGCCGCAGAGCGAAGGGTCTGAAGTGGTCTGAATCCGAGGCTTTCCTGGATTATGTGACATCGGATGACTTCATCCTGAACAACAGGCCAACGTACATCGCCAGATCCAAGAACATCATAAGGTCGGATACGGGTGATGTACACAATCTGTCGGAAAGCGTACAGAGGCTTCTCGACTCCGGTATCCTGGAGGAGTCGGACATCACCAACTCCTATATTTCATGGACCCGCAGGGACAGCAGGCGCAGGGTCGGGTTCTGCAGCACCATGTTCCGTCTAGTGGGGATATCCGCGGCCTTGGATTCCAAGGATGTGTCGGAGCACACATTGGACTATGTGGTGTACCATGAGTGCCTCCATCTCAGACAGGGATATCGTCCCTCCCACAGGGTGCATGATTCCGTGTTCAGGCAGTGGGAGCATACATATCCTGGATGGCAGGATGCAGAAACGGCTTTGAGGAAGCTCTGAACCCGGCATGATCCGCGGATCATAACCAAAGCTGCAGAGGTTATCCGTAGGTAATAAGGTCTTGTCTGACATCACACCATCATGGATGAGGAGAGGGGATTCGTTTTCCACGCCAGCGACGGTGACGTCGAACTGAACATCGACCAGGTGAGGGAGCTCGCCGCACAGGATGATGCCGATGGATTGTACGCGTTGGCGATGGCGTATCTTTTCGGATGGGATGTGGAGCAGGACGAGGCTCTCGGATATGATTATCTGGAGAGGGCCGTGGACAAGGGGCAGACCGAGGCCATGTCCATGATGGTCAGGCTATACATGCAGGGGCAGTACGATGGTATCGATAGCGTCCGTGCCGCTCAGTACTCCATCAAAGCTGCCGAGGATGGCATACCAGATGCTCAGCTGTATGCCGGATTGGCTTATATGGATGGGGTTTCCGTGAAGCAGGATTACTCTGAAGCCGCCAGATATTTCCGTCTGGCGATGAACCAGGGCAACTCCGAGGCCAGGACCAATCTTGCCTACCTCTATCAGGAGGGATTGGGCGTGGAGAGGGATGAGGGCAAGGCCTTCAAGCTCTACCGTACCGCATCCAAGGCAGGCAATCTGAATGCCACATTCCATCTCGGGATCTGCTACGAGTTCGGTGTGGGGACGCAGATCGACCTCCCCAAGGCGGCCGAATGCTATGAGAAAGGTTCCAAGGAAGGGGATGCATTTGCGACAGAGAGGCTCGGATACCTCTATTCAGAAGGTATAGGTTCCAAGGGTCCGGATGCGGAGAAGTCCTTCGAATGCTTCGTCAACGCAGCTATGGAGGGTGTCTCCACTGCCATGCACATGGCTGGATACTACTATCTCAACGGTATCGGAGTGGAGCAGAACACCGAGGAGGCGGTCAAATGGCTGAAGATGGCCGCGGACAACGGGATTGAGGAGGCCCAGGCACTATTGTCTGAAATCGAACAATCATCCTGAAACAGTCGTATCAGAAGCCATGTTCAATTAAAATGGCGATGATTGTAGACATCATTGTCCGATATTAATGGCCCCGTCGGAACCGGGCGATTTCAAAGGTGGTTGTGGTCCCGTTCCGACAGGGTCTGAAAGGGGGTCTACCCCTGTTTCTCAGAGCTCCTTTCCGGAGTCGACGGTGTCGTTCAGAATCACATGGGGACGTCCGTTATGGATTACGATGTCCGCATCCACGCCGTACACCGTCTTCAGGTTCTCCTTCGTGAGTACCTCCTCCGCCGTTCCGACGGCGAAGATCTTCCCATCATGCATCATTATGATCCTGTCGGCGTACTTTGCGGTGATGTTGATGTCATGGCTGATCATGATGATCATCATTCCCTTCTCCTTTGGGAGTCTGCTCAGGACCTTTGTTACTTCGATCTGGTGCTTTATATCCAGATTCGAAGTGGGCTCATCCAGGAGGACCACTTCGGGGGATCTCACCAGACCTCTGGCGAGCATAACCTTCTGATGCTGTCCTGCGGAGAGTTCGTCGAAGTTCCTCATGGCGAGGTGTTCTATCGACATCATCTCAAGAACGTCGTATACCTTGCGTAGGTCCTCGTCCGATGTTCCGAACTTGTAGTCGTTCTGCAATCCGACCATGATTGTATCCACGACAGTCAGTGGAAACGAGTCCTCGGTAGCGTTGGGGACATATCCCATGTTCGCAGCCAGCTCCTTTAGCTTCATCTCGGTGACGTCTTTGTCATTTACCAGGACGGCGCCTCCGGTCGGTTTGAGGATCTTGTTGATGCAGTGTATTAGTGTGGATTTTCCCACACCGTTCGGTCCCATGATGCATACGAACTCAGGCTTGTCGAAAGTATACGATATGTCCTTCAGCACGGGATTCTCCCTGTCGTATCCGAACTCCAATTCCCTAAGATCTATCTTCATCCTATCACCACATGCTCCTTCTCTGCTTGATCAAGAGATACAGGAACAGAGGACATCCGATGAACGCCGTTATCACTCCCACCGGGAGGAATGTAGGCGCTATGATGACTCTGGAGATCAGATCTGCCACCATCAGGAGCAGTGCCCCGAATGCGGCCGATGCCGGTATGAGGTACCTGTTATCGGAACCGAGGAAGATTCTCACGATATGTGGTGCAACCAGTCCGATGAATCCGATGATGCCTGTGAAACAGACCACAGATGCGGTCATAAGGGAGATGATTGCGAGCAGCATTATCCTGAGTCTGTGGGCGTTGAGTCCCAGAGCGGTTGCGCTCTTGTCCCCTGTGATGAGGATGTTGAGCTTCTTGGACATGGCCATCAGCACAGCGCTTCCGATGACGGTGAACACCAGGATGACATAGAACGACTGCCAAGTGGCCCCGCTCAGATCACCGATAGACCATTGGAACACGGCGGATAGGCTGGCATCGGATGCACCTAATTTGATCAAAGTGGTGCAGGCATTGAACAGGTACATCACCGCGATACCCGCGAGGATCATCGTCGCCGCAGAGGTGTTCCTCAGTGATGATACCAGGATGATCACCGCAGCTGGGATCAGGGAGAACACGAAAGCGGTCACCACAAGTCCCGCCGTTCCGCCGAGTCCTACGAGGTCGAATCCCATGACAATGGCAAGGGTCGCTCCGAAAGATGCTCCAGATGATATTCCGGTGGTGTAAGGATCGGCGAGGGGATTCTTCATCATACTCTGCATTGCGGCACCCGCCACACCGAGTGACATTCCAGCGATGAGCCCGGTCATTATCCTGGGCAGACGGACAGTGAATACGACCCAATCAATCTCCGAATCGCATTTCGATGGGTCAACGAAGTGGTAGAATATGTCCCTGTACACTTCCCATGCCGTTATCCCCGATGTTCCGATTGTGGCGGCGTATCCGAGGACCAGGATCATAGCAATGGCGCATCCTACTATGAAGAGTATCTTCCTCAGGACGTATCTGTGGTAGTCCTTCTCCACAATGCTAACGTCGATCGTCATCCAGAGACCTCCTTCGAAACAAGGATCACGAACCTTCTGACGATGCTGCCCTCCCCTTTGGAGGATATAACTTCCGCGGACCCTCCCAGGTTGCTCACGGTGTCGACATCCCACTGGGGACGATGGACTTTGCTCAAGGGGAGGTCTGATGCCAACTTTTCTATTATCCCGAAGTCCACATTGTCCTTGTTGAAACGCATGTGCTTGTTGTCGGCATCATCCATCCTCTTCGGTTGTGAGTATTCCGGGTCGTACAGATGCAGGTAGTAGTTACCATCGGAAATCAGGGCCTTTCCGTGCGGTTTAAGGATGCGGAGTAT
>CALYUZ010000037.1 GCA_945492685.1 uncultured Methanomassiliicoccaceae archaeon
GAGGTGGAGGAGGCCGCCGTCAGCTCATTGCTCACCCGCAACGATTACGCGATCATCCCATCCATGGGCGAGTACGTGATGAACAAGATTTCGCCGTCTGCCGAGCTCCAGGCCGATCCATCCTGGACCGATGTCGAGGTCAAGGGCGTTTTCCTCTACCGCGACGACGGTACCCTGGAGGATCCGTCCAACAACTTCAGAACCGACCGTGGTACGTACAAAGCGTGCATCCTCGTGACATACACCGGATGGACCGGAACCGTCCATGAGGACGAGAGGCTCGACTTCCTCTGGACCATAGCCTGAACACCCTTCCGAAACGGGCCTTCCAGGCCCCCTTTCTAATTTTTAAATACGTGCGCGACATTATGGAGAATCGCACTCACAGTCCGATTCCATCATGGTCAGCGGAGCGCGAACACTCTCTAAGGGATGAATATGAAGAGCAAGAACGAAGTCAATGAGATCGTGAACAGACCCCTCTGCATCTGTGACTCAACCCTCCTCGACGGAGAGAAGGCCGCAGGCGTCGTCTTCTCCAACATCGAGAAGTACAGGATCGCCCAGCTCCTGGACGAGGCGGGCGTACCCCAGATCGTCGCCGGCAACCCCTCCCTCGGTGCCGAGGAGAAGATGGCCGTCAAGCACATCGCCCGCATGGGACTCGGGGCATCCGTCATGTCCTGGAACAGGGCCGACATCAACGACATCAACAGGAGTATCGAGTGTGACGTCGATGCGGTCTGCATCTCCATGCCCTCCTCCGATAATCTCATCCAAAACAAACTCGGAAAGGACCATGCATGGGTCGCCGACAAGGTCTACGAGGCCGCGTCCTATGCGGCAGAGCACGGACTCTACATCTCCGTTGTGGCGGAGGACACCCCCAACGCCAACCTCGCTTTCCTCATCGACTTCGCCAAGGCAGCCGTGGATGCAGGAGCCGACCGTGTTGGATACCAGGACATCATCGGAAAGGAGGATCCCTTCACCTGCTACGAGAGGATCAAGACCCTCAGGCAGATCATGCCCGTTGACATCGAGATCATCACCCGTAACGACTTCGGACTCGCAACCGCCAACACCCTCGCAGCGCTGAAGGCAGGAGCGAGGTTCGCCAACGTGACCTCCATGGGTATCGGCGAGAGGGCCGGATGCGCACCCCTCGAGGAGGTCGCCCTCGCAGCAAGGCACATCCTCAACATGGAGGCCGGAGTCGACGGCACCAAGTTCAGGGAGATCGCGGATGCCGTCAGCCTCGCCACCGGACGCGCAATCAGCCCCAGCAAGCCCGTCATCGGAAGCAACGTCTTCGTGCAGGAGGCCGGAATCAGCGTCGACGGAGTCATCAGGGATGAGAACGGAGAGGCCTTCGATCCCGCAGAGGTCGGATGCCAGAGGTCCGTCATGGTCGGAAAGCACTCCGGAAGGAACACCATCGTCTCCGAGATGGCCCAGATGGGAATCGAGATCGACAGGAAGGCCGCATCCGACCTCCTGGACATGGTCAGGAAGGCATCCACCCAGATGCACCGCAGCATCAGCCAGAAGGAGCTCTTCCTGCTGTACGAGGACCTGATGAACGGCAACGACATCTTCGACGAGAACGACGAGCCCTCCGGACCTGCGGCACAGCCCGAGCCCGTCGAGGAGATCCCTGCCGAGCAGCCTCAGAACTGATCAAAAACCGTCGGGTCACCCCGACGGTCTTAACCCCGTTTATCGCACAAAAGTGCGAGAACGGATTCATTTTTTTAAACTCATCAGAACCATCCTTTCTCCATGAGCGAACTTATGACCAACAAGATACTGGGAGAGCGCCATATGGTGGAGATCATCGTTTTCCTCCACATGTTCGGACCTAGGTCGCGTTCGGAGATCTACAACACGATCTCGACCAGTCCGAGGATGGGGAAGAAACTGGACTATCTGGAGGAACGCGGGATCGTCAAGAGCATAGTATCGGAGAACTCCAAGAGGATGATGCTGAAGCTCACACCTCTGGGAACGAGCTATGCCAATGCGATGATACAACTGGAGGAGAAGTCGGGCGGAGATCTGGAGAGATACCGCCTGGACACCGTGAAGGACCTGATACCACAATACGGTGGTCTGTTGGATTGAGGTTTGGATCCCGACGGGAGAAGAACCCCGCCGGGATTCGGTATCAATCGTATTTCCTGTTGTCTACCACGTGTTTGCCCTTGCCCTCGAACCTTTCGAGGGTTCCGGGGAGGACGAGCCTCACGTCGGCCTTGATGTTCAGGATCTCCTTCATCCTGGATGCCAGCTGAGAGGTCATCCTGTTGAGCTGGACCATGTCCTCTGTAAGGGATTCCTCGTTCATCTCGACCTCCACCATCATGCTGTCCATGTAGTTCTCGTTCTCCAGGGTGATGCGGTAGAAGGGTGAGAGGAAGGGCATCTCGCCGATGACCGCCTCGATCTGCGACGGGAACACGTTGACTCCCCTGACCACGAGCATGTCGTCGGTCCTTCCGGAGATCCTCATGAGCCTGGGGTGGGTCCTGCCGCATTCGCAGGGCTCCCAATCCAATGCGGAGATGTCCCCGATCTTGTACCTGATGAGGGGGAATGCCTCCTTCTGGAGCATGGTGACAACGATCTCCCCTCTCTCGCCGTCTGCACATGGGTCCCCGTTCTTGTCCAGGATCTCCATGTAGCAGAGGTCGGCCCAGATGTGGAGTCCGTTCTGCTTCTCGCACTCGAGGAACATGGGGCCGTAGAACTCGCTGGCACCGTAGCAGTTGTGAACGCGGACACCGGTCCTGTCCTGGAGCTTCTTCCTCATGCTCTCGGACCAGGGCTCCCCTCCTGCGATGGCGAGCCTGACCTTGGTGTCCCTCTGGATGTCGATGCCCTGCTGGTCGCAGACATCTGCGATATGGAACATATAGGAGGGCGTACCGGCCCAGGTGGTGACGGGGAGGTCCTGCATGAGCTGGATCTGCCTGGCGGTGTTCCCGGTGCCGATGGGCAGGACAGTGGCCCCGATCCTCTCGGCTCCGTAGTGTACACCGAGTCCACCGGTGAAGAGACCGTACCCGTGGAAGTTCTGGAGCATATCCTTCTTCCCCATCCCGAAGGAGGTCATTCCCCTCGCGAGGGACTCGGTCCAGTTGTCCAGGTCGCCCTGTGTGTAACCGACCACGGTGGGCTTTCCGGTGGTACCGGATGAGACATGGACCCTGACGAGCTCGTCGTATGGCCTGACGAACAGCTTGTCCGGATAGTTGTCGCGGAGGTCCGTCTTCTTCATGAACGGGACCTGCCTGAACTTGTCGAAGCTGTCCACATCCTCGGGCAGGAGGTTCACGGACCTCATCTTCTCGTGGATGAAGGGAGATTTGTCGTACATCTCGCGCAGCTTCGCCCTGAGGAGTTTGAGCTGGAGCTTCTCAAGTTCCTCACGGGGCATGGTCTCGATCTCTTTGTTCCAGAAAGCCATGTTCACACCGTCTGTCAAATGCTATCTTATAGCACGGATAGGGAGAGTGTAGCTACCATACTATAAAGTGATGTTGGCCGACGGCATCATCCATCTTTTCGGGTGCATCATCCTGCCTATTTCTTATACCCATAACGGGTTGCGACAGTGACGGGTGATCGGGGAGGGAGACCCCGAACAACATGGAGGTATCTGAATGAGGGCCATCATGAAAGTGGTTGCCGTTACGGCTGTTGCGATACTCGTCGCGGCAGGAGGCATTGCGGTTTACGCCTACGGACTTGCGGAACATCGTACGTTAGAGGCAGAGCATACAATCTACAGCCCATCCACATGGGAGAGATGCAACACGGTCATACAAGTGGATGATGGGAAGATCTATCCCTCCATGCTCCTCACTAAGGTGAACGGCTGGGAACAGCCCAGGTGGACCCTCCAGGTCGATATCGCCTACGGAGAACTGACAGGCTACGATTTGGACAGTCTGGAGATACTCTTCGAACTGGAGGGAGGGGACTCTTTCGTGGAATCCATGTCCCCCATGGGTAACGTCATAACGTCCACAGACCACAACGATCCAAGGGAGACCAGGGCATACAGCGGCTGGCGCAATCTGGATTCGGCTGGTGTGACGTGGACCTTCACCGGTTCCGATACCCGTGCTGACCCCGGAACGATCTCCGGGTCAGGCCCCACATTCCGTTCGGCCTCCGATGGTGTCATGCATGTGGAGGTGACGACCGAGCTCGTCTCCCAGGGACTGAGGAAGGACACCGTGACCGTCCATTGGACCGCCGAGGTGCATCTCGACAGCTGGACGATGATGCCTTTCCAGTCGTTAAGTTGAAGTAAAGATGTTGGATGTATAATCCATGAAGCAACGGACCATGGCGGTCGTCGGAATAGCGATAACCGCCCTGCTGATGGCTCTGCTGGCATACACGGTCTACCTGTTCATGGGCGATCCGAACAATCCCACAGCGATGTTCGCCATGGCAACCGTGTCCACCGGCATGATGACGTTCCTTGTGATATTCGGTATCGTCTACACCAAGCCCAAATCCGATTCGGAGAGGTTCATGGAGATGTACGGCGATCAGATCAACGGGAAGAAGAAGGAGTAAGAGGGGTCAATCCCCCTCATTTTAATGTTTTTTCAAGGAAGGATGACGGATCCCGCGACCCTGAGCTTCCCGCCCTCGAGGTACATGATGATGGCCTTGTCGCCGGGCTTGTGGATGATATCGCTGTCCAGCTCGAAGGTGACATCCGCGGACCTGAAGTCGGCACCGTTGTCCACCGCGGTGACACGGCAGGGGACCATCTGCATCCAGTGGCCGATGTGCAGGACCATTCCCTCCTTCAGAGCGGAGGGCCAGTACTTCACAAGCGAAACCTTTCCGGACACGGAGCGGGTCATCTTCACCGAGGGGTCGGTGGTGACGACGAATCCTCTGTCCAGCTCGTCGGACTCGATCCCCCTGAGGGCGAGACCCACATGGTCACCCTTGACGCCGTCGTCGGCGTCCAGGTCGTGCTTCTGGATGGATTTGAGGATGACCTCCCTCTTGATGGGGAAAACGGTCATCTTGTCATGCTTCTTGAAGTGACCGTCGATGACAGAACCCAGGACGACGGTTCCGACTCCCTTGACGTTGAAGTGACTGTCCACAGGACATGAACCGCATGTGCCGTCCCCGGCCTTCCTTCCCTCGGACTTCGCCATGGCGATGAGCTCCTCGCGGAGCTTGATGGGGTCGTCCTCCCTGTACTCGTATCCCTCCAGGGATGTTCCTGCGAGGAGGGGCTTGAGCTGCTCGGGCTGGATGTAGTTCTGCAGGATGATGAAACCCTTGTCGATGCCCAGGGAGTCGACCATGACGATGGTCTCACCCAGGAAGGAGTCGATCTTGTCCACCACGAGGATCACGAACTCGGACATGCCCACGGAGTAGAACAGCGAGGACAGCTTGTCGGGATACTTGGAGGGCTCGATCAGTGTGAAGGAATCGGTACCGGCCTTGTGGTCGTAGAAGGTCATGTCGGTGACTGTTCCCTTCTTCCCGATCTTGCCGGCATAGTCCTTGGCTCCGACCACGGCGATGTTGAGGTTTCCCATGATCAGATCTCCTCGTAGGTGATGAGCCTTATACCGGCCTTCTGGAGGACCTCCACGGCCTTGGAGGGGTCGTCGACCCTGATGAAGAAGGCAGCGGTGGCCTTGCCGGTGTAGGCGTATCCGTACTCGATGTTGATCCCGTTGGCTCCAAACGCATCAGCGGCTGCGATGACGGATCCGGGGGTGTCGTCGATGACGACTCCGATCACATCGGTCTTCTTGACGATGATACCCTTGGACTTCAGACGGTCGTATGCATCCCCGGGGTTGTCGACGATGGCCCTGAGGATACCGAACTCGGTAGACTCGGCGAGGTTGAACGCCTTCATGTTCACGGCGCACTCCTTCATGATGGAGGCGATGTTCGCGAGACGTCCGGGCTCGTTGTTGACGAAAATCGAAAGCTGTGTGATTATCTTGTTGTCTGTCATCAGATCACCCTCTTGTCGATGACTCTCTTGGCCTTGCCCTCGAACCTGGGGAGCTCCCCGGGTGCCTTGAGCTCGACTGTCACCGCGATGTTGAGGTACTTCTTCAGCTCGGACTCGATGTGTGCCCTGAGCCTGATCATGTCCTCGACCTTGTCGCTGAACGCCTCGGGTCTGATCTCGACCTGCAGGAGCATGTTGTCCAGGGCGCCCTCGCGGGTGACGTAGATCATGTACTGGTCCCCGACCTCGGGGATCTGCAGGAGCGTGTACTCGATCTGCGACGGGAAAACATTGATTCCGCGGATGATAAGCATGTCGTCGGTCCTTCCGGTGATCCTGCTGATCCTGGGGGATGTCCTTCCGCACTCGCACTCGTCCTCCATCAGGGTGGTGACGTCCTTGATCCTGTAGCGGATCATGGGCATGGCCTCCTTCTTGAGCATGGTGACGACCATCTCTCCCTTCTGTCCGGGTCCGAGAGACTCTCCGGTCTCGGGGTCGATGATCTCGACGTACATGATGTCCCCTGCGACGTGGATTCCCTTGCGCTCCTCGCACTCGGTGAACATGGGTCCGGCCTGCTCGGAGGTTCCGTAGATGTCGTAGGCCTTGATACCCATGGACTCCTCGATGTGCTGCCTCATGCTCTCGGACCAGGGCTCGGCTCCGAGGACCGCCTTTCTCAGCTTGGTGTCCCTGCGGATGTCCACACCCATCTTCTTGGCGACGTCTCCCAGGTGGATGAGGTAGGAGGGAGTGCATGCGATGGCGGTGACCCCGAGGTCCATCATGAGCTCGATCTGCCTCTCGGTGCTGCCGGTACCGGTGGGGAGGACGGTGGCTCCGACCTTCTCCGCTCCGTAGTGGAGTCCGAGTCCGCCGGTGAAGAGTCCGTATCCGTAGGAGACCTGCATGGTGTCGTCGCGGCCGATACCGATGGAGGTCAGGGACCTTGCGAGGGCCTCGGTCCAGTATGCGAGGTCGTTCTCGGTGTATCCGACCAGGGTGGGCTTACCGGTGGTCCCGGATGAGACATGGTACCTGACGATCTGGTTGTTGGGCACGTTGAACATCTTCGTGGGATAGTTGTCACGGAGGTCCTGCTTGTACATGAAGGGCAGTTTGGAGATATCCTCAAGGCAGTTGATGTCATCGGGGTGGACGTTCTGCGCCCTCATCCTGTCGTGATAGAACTGGTTGAAGGAATAGAGGTTGTTGACAAGAGTTTTGAGCTCGCGGTACTGGAGGGCCTTGAGATCCTCCAGA
>CALYUZ010000038.1 GCA_945492685.1 uncultured Methanomassiliicoccaceae archaeon
CTTATGTCCTTCAGGACCTCGTGGTCCCCGAACACCTTTCCGAGGTTCTTGACCTCGATCAACACTTCTCCATCAGTAGGCATTGTTCAACCTCCTCTCGAGCATTCCGATCAACTTTGTGAGCACCAGGACGATGGCGAGATAGATCGCAGCGACCACTATCATGGGGAGCAATGCATCATAGGTCTGTCCCCTGATGATATCTCCTCCCCTCGTCAGGTCCATGATTCCGATGTATCCTGCAACGGATGTCTCCTTCAGCAGGGTGATTCCCTCGTTTCCGAGAGCGGGAAGGATGTTCCTGACAGCCTGCGGGAGGATGACGGTGGTCATTGCCATCCTGTTGGACATTCCCAGACTGCGGCAGGCCTCCATCTGTCCCTTGGGCACCGCATTGATTCCCGAACGGATAACCTCCGCCACATATGCTCCGGAATTGAGTCCGAACGCGACCGATGCTATCAGGACAGGGTTGAAGTTCACGGACGCGAACACCACATAGTAGATGATCATCAACTGGACCATCACAGGTGTTCCACGTATGACCGTCACGTACAGTTTGCTGATCGCATTGAGGATCACGAACTTTCCGGTGATGTCATGCGTGCTCCTGATCATTGCGACGATGGCTCCGAGGGCCATACCGATGAGGAGTGCGATCACGGTGATGATCAGTGTGTTCTCCAATCCCTTGAAGAGATACTGGTAACGGTCGTTCTTCAGGAAGTCGTTGTTGATCCTGTCCCAGAGTCCGCCCCAGAATCCATCGTGGGACTCGAATTCCTCGATATCATGGGAACTGTAGTAGGAGGGGACCTCCTTGTACTCGTTGTCCGCATAGTATGCGATGATCTTGTCGACGGTTCCGTTGGCGGTGAGCCTTGCGAGGGACTCGTTGATGAGGTCGCAGAGTTCCTGACTCTCCTTGGCGAAGATGAATCCGTAGTACTCGACCTCGGCATCCGTGATATCGAGGACCCTCAGGTTGGAGTTCCTGGCTGCCTGTGCGGCTGCGACGGTACTGTCGACGACCTCACAATCGGCCTTTCCTGTCAGGATATCCTGCACAACATCGGAGTAGGTCTTCTGATAGATGATGTTGGAGCTCAGAGTGGCGGCATAATCCGCACCGCTGGTTCCGGTCTGCACGGAGATGGTCTTTCCACGTACATCGTCAAGGGTCTTGATGTTGGAATCCTTGCTGACGACAACGACCTGTTTGATCTCGGCATAGGGATCGGAGAACAGAACCTGCTTCTTCCTATCCTCGCTGATGGTGAATCCGGAGGCTCCCATATCGGACTTGCCCTGGGTGACGGACATGATGATGGAGTCGAAGTTGTTGTCCTTCATCACGAGCCTGTAGTTGATGTCATAGCAGATGGCCTGCATGAGGTCCATGTCGATTCCCGCATATTCTGTACCGTAGATGTACTCGAAGGGAGGGAAGTCAGGACTGGTCTCAACGGTCAGGACACCCCTGTAGCTGAAGAATGAAGGGGTCTCAGGGGAGAATCCGTTCTTCTCGTAGTAGTTCCAGATGCTCTCATAGATACCGTTGTCCATGATCTTCTGGAGGGAGGCGTTGAACTTGTCGAGAAGCGCCTGGTTGTCCTTGGAGAAGATGAATCCGTAATTCTCGACGGGTGAATCGGTGAGGATATCCAGGACCTGGAGCTCTGGATGGGCGGCGATCTGGGCGACTGCGACGGTGCTGTCCACGATCTCACAATCCGCCTTTCCGGTGGATACATCGAGGATGACATCGGAATAGGTCTTCTGATAAATGACACTGGAACTTACCCCTGCGGCATAGTCTGCTCCAGTGGTTCCGTTCTGGACGGAGATGACCTTTCCCCTCACGTCTTCGAGCGTCTTTATGTCGGTGTCGACGGGCGCCACGACAACCTGATTGATGGAAGCGTATGGAATGGAGAAATTGACACTCTTCGCCCTTTCCTCGCTTATGGTAAATCCTGATGCTCCGATGTCGGCCTTTCCCTGGGGAACGGACATCAGGATGGAATCGAAGTTGTTCTGTCTGAACTCGACCTTGTAACCCATATCGTCGCAGACGGCACGGACTATATCCATGTCGATACCGACGAACTCACTGCCGTACATGTAGTCGAAAGGTGCGAAATCGGGACTGGTCTCAACGATGAGCACGTCCTTCTTCTCGCCTCCCAGGACCGCATAGGATCCGGCAGCGACTACCACTATCGCGACGACTGCTATCACCGCGATCAATTGTTTTCTATCCATTATATCGACCAATTCTTTAGTTGGATATTTGGAGGTCCGAATTTAAGTTAGATGTAACACATTGTCTTCTCTAGACTATCAGTGTCGGATTCTGTACAATAATGACCTGAGTGTAAGCATGCTACATGCCTGCTGGCCTGACTGATGACAACATTTTCATTGCATATCCCAACGGCTCATGGACCCCTACTTAACCGCTTGGAAACACCCATCGATGATATCGAAAAACAGCAATACCACAGAGACGGTAGTTCAGAAAAATGATAAAAAGGTTGGATAAATGGGAGGGAGATACCCCTCCGTTTCAATCGTCTAGGACGTTCTCCTTTTCGAGTTCATCCAGGATGTGTTTCCTGAGTGCGGTGAAGTCGGGAGAGGCACGGTCCCTGGGCCTGGGCCAGGGGATCTCGATGATCTCCTTGATCTTCGCGGGACGCTTGGTGAGGACGACGATCCTATCGGACAGATACACCGCCTCGTCAACGGAGTGGGTGATGAAGATGATGGTCTGATCCGTCTTGTCGAGGATCTTTATCAACCCCGCCTGCATGAGATTCCTGGTCTGTGCATCCAATGCTCCGAACGGTTCATCCATCAGGAGAACATCGGGATGGTTCACCAGCGCACGGGCGATACCCACACGCTGCTTCATTCCTCCCGATAACTCGTTGATACGGGCATCCTTGAACTTCTCGAGTCCGACGATGGAGATATACTCCTCCGCCCTCTTCCTCCTCTCCTCCTTGGGGACACCGGCCATCTCCATTCCGAGTTCCACATTCTTTATGACGGACCTCCATGGCATCAGGGCGAAATCCTGGAATACCATCCCTCTGTCAGGACCGGGTTTGTCACAAGGATGTCCTGCGACGGTTATGGTACCCGATGTGGGTTCGAGAAGACCCGCTATCATCCTCAGGATAGTCGTCTTACCGCATCCGGAAGGGCCCACGATCGATATGAGCTCCCCCTTCTTGATGTTGATACTGAAGTCCTCTATGGCAACAGTCTCGGAATCATCCCTCTTGTAGATCTTTGACAGATTCTCTATGTGGATGAAGTCCTCGCCCTCGGCGTAAGACACAGACCCCTTGTCAGAGGTCTGTTCTTTGTTTGAACCGTCGAACATGATCACTCAACCCCCATTCTCTTGGAAACATATTTCTGAAGATACTCGGCAAGGGATGTGGTGAGGATTCCCAGAGCTGCGATGATTATGAGCATCGCGAATGTACTGGGCCAGAGACCGTTGAAACACATATCGGAGATGCAGTATCCCACTCCGAATCCGCGGGGATTGTACATCTCGGCGGCAACGATACACATCCATCCGACACCCAGACCGACCTTGATTCCGTTCATGATGTACGGGATGGCACTGGGGGCCATGACCTTCGTGAACAGATGAAACTTGCTTGCACCGAGAGTCAGTGCGGCATCAACGAGACTGGGGTCGATCTTCTTCACTCCGAAGATGACATTGGTCAGTAACGGGAAGAATATTCCGATGAAAACGACCAGCATCGGTCCGGTGTCGTAACTGATTCCGTAAATGAACACGGGTGCCCAAGCCATGGGTGCGATGGGCCTCAGTACCTCGATAATGGGTGTGACGAATGTGTTGAGGGACTTCGAGAAACCCAATATGAGTCCCAATGGAACGGCAAGAACGAATGCCAGGAGGAATCCCTTCAGGAAAAGGGTCAAACTGGCGGATATGTACCTTCCAGCTGAGATACCGAGATAACCGTCCTGTAGGAACGAGATCAGGGCATCGAATGTCTTAATTGGTGTCGGAATGACAGTTGAATGGGCCAAGATCGACACCACCCACCATGCCAGGACGAAGACCGTCAGCGATACGACCACGATCAGGGCGTTCTTCCCCAGCCTGTGGTACTTGTTGTTCTTATCATATTTGAATGACATCGGCTCCCTCTTCTGAAGAGTCCTTCTGCCTTCGGTATCGCAGAATCAATATAACCCTTATTGGAAAGAAGTGCCTGAAAAGGTTGAAACAATCACCATAATTCACATATGGGAAAGGGGGTGTACCCCCTGTTTTATTCAAGCGTGGATTGCGTCCCCGTTCACAACGTTGGATGTGAGCGGAGGAGCTCCGATGAATCCGAAGTCAGCCTGGTTACCGAGAAGGTCCTTGGCAACTGCGGGTCCGTTTCCGACACCGTTCACAGTAACGTCGAGGTTGTACTTCTCGAAAAGACCGAGGTCCTGAGCGACCCTGACTCCGATCTGGTGGATATCACCGGAGATAGCGGAGACGGTGATCTTCTTCGTGGACTCGAGAGGCTTGATATCTCCGGAGACGGCCTTGCTGAGGTAAGAGTCGTCAACGAATGCATTGGCGAACTCGGTACTGTTCTTGAATCCGAGGTCGGTGATCTTCTTCTGGATGGTTCCCAGGTCCTCGAGACTGGACTCGAGGGATGCGAGGTCCTTCTTCAGGTCATCGAGGGATCCGGTCTTGTTGTCGTCGCTGAACTTGTAAACGACAAGGGAGAGTGCATCCTTGATCACGTCCTCTGTGAGTCCGGAGGTGTACTTCACACAGATGTCGACAAGCTGCTTGTACTCGTCGGAGTTGGTGTCGGCAAGAGCGACGTTGATGAACTTGACGGCCTCGACATATGCTGCGAGGAATGCGACAGTGGCCTCGGGGTTCTCGGTCATGAACTTCTCGGATCCCGCGATGAGACAGCAGGTGTGTCCGGGGAAGAGTTCGTTGGTGGTCAGGAACTCCTGGTACTTCTCGTTGGAAGCGATCAGGCTATACTGGGGCTCCCAGAGGATTCCTCCGTCAAGGAGGTCTCCGGCCTTCTCGATTGCAGCTGTTGCGTTGTTGATGGAGTCAGAGTAGTAGACTGTGTCGGTCTTCTTGTATCCACTTACGTACTTCTCGAACTTGAGTCCCATCTGCTCCACGAGGGTCTGCAGCTGGACGTGCTGGATTGTTGAGGTTCCGGGGGTTCCGAAGACCTTTCCTCCCCATGCGGCGGGAACGAGAGTAATCTTACCGGAAGCATCCTGAGTGTAGAAATCTGCGGGGTTGAGGCCTGCTTTCAGGTAGATACCGGATCCATCGGTATTGACCCTGGCAATGGCAGCAACATCCCTTCCGCTCTCGACATCATCATCGTTGTTCATTATGATGAACGCGCCTGCTGCGGCGATAACGATGACTGCGACGATCGCGACTGCGATGATCTTCTTATCCATGGTTTTGCACCGATCATCCTCATCTATTCGGTCCAATATAACCATAACCGATAACTTTTTCCTTTTTAGGATAAAACAATTGTTAATTTCCTACAGGGATAATTATTTCCTTTTTGTATAATATCAAGACTATATATTCCAATGTAGGAAAGGTAAACTTCGGACCGCCTCGGAACACCTGGTGAATCCGTTTATACGGGAACCGATGATTCGAGACCATGGACCACAACCCCTTCAGGGGAATAGTCAGGAAGACCGGACCCGGATTGGCCATCCAGGAGGTGCTCTACGGATTCATCATGGCCCTGATCTACGTGACAGCCGCCAGGATAGGTATCCTGAGGTACACCGACACCCTGAACCTCGTGATCCTGATAATCGGTATGAACTTCACCTGGGGGTTCATAGATGCGGTCGTCTTCTACATGGTAGATGTCTTCGATCAGAGGAAGTTCGTCCGCATAATGTCTGCATGCGACCTCCCGCACGAGAGAAAGGTGGAGATGATGCTCGACGAGTTCAGCGGGACGCCCCTGGACATCCTGGATCCGGAGGATGAGAGAAGGATCTGCGAGGAGATACTCTCGAAGACGATGGAGAGCGAATCCGAACGTCTCAGCGACAGAAGGGCGATGAGGGACAGTGCCGTCGCATGCTTCATCATCACCATCCTCACAACGATACCGATAGTGGTGCCGCTACTCCTCATCGAGGACACTGAAATCGCCCTCGCCGTTGCCTCGGGCCTATCGTCGATCTGCCTCTTCTTCATAGGGTTCAGGATGGAGAGATACCTCGGCGTCAACAGGTGGGCCGCGGGACTCTTCCTGACCGCCATCGGATGGGCGATAACCATAACAGCCACATTCACCGGCGGATGATGATGGCCCTGTCTCCCTTCCTATAATATATCTATAATGGAAGACGGGTGATCGGGGTCCGGAGACCCCATGGTTTGACGGGACTCAGATGTCCCTGAAGAGTGTGGCGTACTCCATCTTCTTGGCGCCGAAATAATCCCTGCAGTACTTCGCGGTCTCCTCCGGAGGGAAGTGCTTGCAGGAGAACACGTCGATGAACGCCCTGTCGGTGTCCTCGGCGAAGTGTCCTGCAATGCAGGATGTCTCGATGAGCTGGATGAGCGAGTATCCCTCGACCTTGGGCTCGGCTCCGAAACGGACGGCGATGGGCTCCCCGTACCTCTTCATGTCGATGTGCTTGGCCAGATCGATAGCGAACTGCTTGATGTATTCCCCGTCCGAGATCTTCTGGTGGTCGCACTCGCCGAGATCTATGGCGATGTGGAGACCCCACTGCTTCTCGTCGTTGTATTTCTTGATGGACTCCTCATCGCTGAGGAGCGGACCGGAGTACGGGCTCATGCTGTACACAATGTCACCTGAGGGCTGTGAAACCCCTGAGCCGCTGTTACATTATCCCACTATTTCAAAAGATTCCCACCACTCGGATACGATTGTCGGGTGAGCGACAATGTCGGGCCGCATGTATCTCCCAGGAGTCAACGATGTTGCGTTGGTTCGCAACGCATTAGTACGCCGAGTAGTTCGGAACCATCATGGATACCGCGACTTCCAAGGTGTACTTCACCGATATGAGATGCGAGAACGGCGACAGCCTCCTCGCCAAGACCGAAAGGGTCGCACGCGCCGCCGGCATCTGCGACATCGACATGGAGAAGAA
>CALYUZ010000039.1 GCA_945492685.1 uncultured Methanomassiliicoccaceae archaeon
CCCAGCTCCACACGGGTGGCACCCAGGGACAGGGCCCTCTCGATCTGGGAATCATCGAACACATCCGGACGGGTCTCGACGGTCAGTCCCACGCATCTGTGGGCGGAGGTCTCGTTCTCCAGATGGGCCGTGGCGAGGTCGGGCGATTCGGAACCGTTCATCGCATCGAAGCATCTGCGCACGAACCACTCCTGATACTCGGGATCGCGGCATGTGAACGTACCGCCCATGATGATCAGATCTATCTTGTCCGTCTTGTGACCTATCTCGGTGAGCTGCGTTATGCGGTCCAGGACCTGTCTGTACGGATCGAACTCGTTCCTACCGGCACGCCTGGCCGCGGGCTCCTTACCGGTGTATGACTGGGGGGAGCCGTTCTGCACCCCTCCGGGACAATATGCGCACTTCCCATGAGGACAATCGAAGGGAGAGGTCATCACCGCCACGACTGCGACACCGCTCATGGTGCGCATGGGCTTCTTTATGAGGAACGGGGTGAGGACCTTCACATCGGAGGGGTCCACATTGGCGAGGATGTCCGAGTTCGGAGGGACGGTGTCGAGACGGTACTTCTTGCAGAGCTTCAGCTTGAGGTTCTGCAGTTCGTCACGGTCACGGACGCGTCCGGTCTTGACGGCGTCGATGAGCTCGTGTGAGAGTGAGACGATGCGCTCATCCATAGTACACGCTGCCGGGTTCGGACTTCTTGGGAGCGGACTCGACGGGTGCGGACTCCAGAAGGTCGAGGAAGATGATCTGGGATGAGTTGATGAACCTCAGGGTGCCGTCCTCCAGCTGAAACACCATCGCGGTGTCGTTGCCTATGACGGAGAATCCCTTGAACACACCCTCGGTGAGCTCCTCGTCACCATGGTTGACTCTGTACTTCGACCCCTCTGTGATCATGTAGTCCATGTTCATTGCTTGTCACCAGACATGAGTTCCTGGAAGTGAACCACGGTCTTGCGGTAGTTCTCCATGGCCATCGTGACGTTGGCCTCGGTGAAGCTCCAAGCCTTGGAAAGGTCGCCGAACCTGATGCGATAGCCCTTGCGCATCTGACCGTCGAACTCCACATCCATCGCCTCCAGGAGATCCATGGACTTCAGTTTGTTGATATGCCTGTAGATGGTCGGCTTCGTAGTTCCCAACAGAGCCGCCAACTCCTCGACTGCCCATGCCTTCGAAGGATAGGCCATGAAGTGGTCCATGAAAAGACGGTACGGAACGCTGTCACGGACCGTCACGGCCCCTGTCTTGGGGTCGTATCCCTTCGGGAGGTATCCGATCTGCACCAGGAGCGTCTCCGCCACGACGTTCACATCCGTGACGCCTGTCATTGGCGTGTTGCTGACGACCTGTAGTTCGAACAGTTCAATCTCCCCAGGCTTCGGATTATGCCGAGGGGATATTAAAATTGTTTAGGTCGATGGTTTACTAAACATCGTTACATGCTTAAAACGGTCGTCAGATGAAGTCCCTCAGACGGTCGATGGCGAGCATGACGCTGGATGTGGGGATGACACGGGACACGGGGATGGCCAGGATCTTCTCGATGGTGGGTGCGACGATGGGCGCGCAGACCACTCCGAGGGCACCGTCCCTCTCCGCACGCACGGCGGCGATGATGGCATCCTCCACGGTGGACACGGGGTACTCGCGGACGTTGATCACGACACCGCCCTCCATCTCTATGGTGCGGGGAAGGTTCTCAACGACGGTGGTGGATGCGATGACGGCAATGAAATGGGAGTCATCGGCCTCCATGAGGATCTTCAGGGCCTTTATCACCTGACGGACGGTGCGGAGATTGGGCTCCCTCTTGTCCTCAAGGATCTTGTACATGGTGCTCTGCGATATTCCGGAGAGCTGGCAGAACTCGTTCAGTGACATGCCCAGCTCATCATCGAGGATGCTGCGGAATGCCTTCTGGAATCCCCCGTCCTCCCTGAGCATACCGGAGATCAGGTCGGAGACGGTCATTGTCCGCACCCCGCATGCTCCGCGGCGCTGAGACCGGCTATGCAGCCCTCTCCTACGGCCTTCGCCACCTGCCAAGGCTTCCCTGTCACATCTCCACAGGCATACACCCCGGGAACCTCGGTGGAGCAGTCCCTGCCCACCTTGATGGAGTCGTCCATCTCGGGCATGACCCCCAGATCCATGGCGATGTCCGCGGCGGACTTCGCACCGAGTTCGATGAAGACGCCGTCTGTGGGGATCACGGTCCCGTCCTTCAGGACAAGACGCTCCACCTTGCCGTCCCCCTCCACGCGATCGGGTTTCGACGAGTACATGGTGACACCTGCGGCCTCGGCACGCTCCACCAGGGAGGCGTTGGCGGTGATGTCCCATGCGACCCACGATGTCTCGGATGCGTAGTTGGTCATCATCTCCGCGGAGACCGCGGCCTCGGACTCGTTCCCGACGATGACGACCCTGCGTCCCCTGTAGAAGTTGCAGTCGCAGATGGCGCAATAGCTCACGCCCTTCCCGTACAGATCCTTCTCGCCGGGGATGCCAAGTTTTGTGCGGGAGACACCGGTGGCGATGACCACCGACTTGGAGACAACCTCCTCCCCGCTCTCGAGTTTGAAAGAGAAACCGCCGTCGACGGCTGCAGATGAGATGACGTTCTCCTCACGGAACACGGCGCCCGTGGCCTCCGCCTGGCGTCTGCCCTCCTCCAGGATGGCATCCCCTTCGGTCACACCGGTACCGAAGTAGTTGTCCAGGTGCGTTCCGGCGATGGAGCTGTTGCGCCCCTTGCCGACCACCAGGACCGAGCATTTCCTGCGCGAGGCGTGTATGGCGGCCTGCAGACCTGCGGGGCCGCATCCGATGATGAGGACGTCGGTTTCCATCTTACAACCTGTTGACGTACTCGATGATGTCTTCCTTGGGTCTGAGTCCCACGAGGGAATCCACGAGGACCTGGTCCTTGAACACGAGGAGTGTGGGGATCGCGTTGATGTTGAACCTGATGGCGATTCCCTGGTTCTCATCGGTGTTGAGCTTTGCGACGCCTGCCTTTCCGGCGAGGTCTCCGGAGAGCTCCTCGACGATGGGGCCCATCCTCCTGCAGGGGCCGCACCAGGGTGCCCAGCAGTCAATGATTGCGATCTTGTTGGACTCTACGAAACTGTCGAAGTTGGACTCATTGAGCTCTGTAACCATATCAGTTCACTGAGAAGGGGATACGGGTCACGTCCTTAAAAGGTGCTGTGGGGACCCTTCGGAATAAATGGAGATAAAGAGAGAAGCCCCCGTGAAGGGGGAATCTGTTTGCTGCGGAGACCTCACTGGAGGTCGTAGTCTCCCACGATCTTCAGCTCGGGGTACTCGCCGATCCTCTCGGGGATGACGTCCAGGTCCTCACCGTAGAGGTCCGAGAGCTCCATGTGGAGCATCTCCACCCTGTCCGCACCGCGGAAGGCACCCTTGGACACCAGCTTGGAGACGGAGTGTTCGTGGGTGACGACCCTGTTGTCGCTCACCAGGTTGTCCGCATGGGCGACGATCTTCTCCTCCAGGGTACGGGGCATGTAGTCCGCCTGGGGCAGACCCATCTCCTCCACGTCCTGCTCGTCGAGTCCGGCACCGGTGTGCTTCAGGATGATGTCGACGATGGAACGGGGGAGTCCGAGGCGCTCGGCGATCTGCGACCCGTAGTAGGCATGGAGGATCGAGTGATCCACCGAACGGCCTATGTCATGGAGCAGCGCACCTGCGGTGACCAGGTCCTTGTCCGCCTCGGGGATGTGGGCGGTCATCTCATCCGCCACGGCACGCACGGTGGCGCAGTGGATGACGACACGCTTCTTGCACCCCGCGTCGATCAGGAATTCGACGCACTTGCGGTCACTCGGGATTCTCGACAACAGTCTTCCCCCTCTCGTTGGGGACAACGGTCAGCTTCCCGTGACGGTCCGAGTACAGTGCCTTACCCTCGGTGAAGCGGTCGAGGAATATCGCCAATGCGGCGATCTCCGAGTGGGGCTGGTTTCCGACGGAGACGTTGAAGTCGGCCCTCTGATAGACCTCGGCGGGGACCTTCTCGGCACCCACGATGATCATTATGTCCTCGTCGCGGGGGATCTTCGGGAGGGCATCGGTCACGGCCTGACCGTACATGGTCAGGTGGACGACCTTTCCCTTGAAGTCCTTCACGGCTTCCTTCCAGCTGACACCCGTCTTGATCGTGTAGTCTCCGCCGAAGCGCTCGACGACACTGCGGATGTTTCCCTCCAGAACCTCGTCATAGGTATCCACGAAGATTCCCTTGGCTCCTAAGGCCCTGGAGGAGAGCGCCACATGCGTTGTGACACGCTTGTCCCTCTCGGGACGGTGGCCTATCCTCATGATCCAGATTTCGGACATTTCGGTTACTCTTCGCGGATGGGCTCGATCCTGTGGCCACGGTAGTCCATCTTGACGGACCTGCGGACGAGGCTCTTGAGCATGGTCGAGGAGAGCCCGAGGGCCTCTGCGACATCTCCGGAGAACCTTCCGTCCTTGCCAACCTCGGCGAGGATCTTCTCTTCGATCTGGGAATACTCTTCGTCGCTCATCATGGCCGCGGTGAGGACATCGCTGATCTCGTAGACGGGCCACTGGGCGTTGATGCTGAAGGATGTGTAGTATGTGTGGTAGGACTTCTCGGGGTAGCCTCCGTTCTTGGAAAGCCAGCGGGTCTCCACGAGTTTCATCTTCTCGAAGAAGATGATCGCATCCCTTCCGTCGGGACCGAACTTCTGCTCGATCTCGTCGGCCGTCCTCCACTCCAATGTCACCTCCTTCAAAACGTCTCTTTTGATGGGTGAATCGACGGACCTGAGCATGGGAACCAGCTCGGACGGTTCGTTGATGACCTTTATCCTATTCATGAGCCTACTTCATGCGTTTGAAAATATTTATAACCTAGTTGTATTGCGGGATTTCCCCAGGCCGGATAGCCAGACACGATCAGGGGGACAACAGCCATTTTAGACAATCACCCGTCCCCGGACCGTAGTATCGCCCCCTGCATCCACGTTCGGATGCTGTTACAAGCCATCATGGCGGGATGTGCGTTCCGGCGGAACCCAGCCCAGTAGGTTTAATAACACCTCACCCGATAGGGAGTCCAATGAAAGCCGAAAAGCAGCCTGAGCTTAGGTCTCAGTGCCTCAACTGCTACAAGACCTTCAAGGGTCCCGACGCAGAGCAGAAGGCACTGGACTGCTGTGGTTCCCTCGTCCAGACATGGTGGTCGAACTACAACAGGTGGGGCAAGCAGAAATGGTACGGACGCTGATCCGTGCCCTCTGATTGGCCTCACCCAACCGCTTTCCCCACTTTTTACAAGGCGACGGGTTTCATAGATCATCTGGAGGATTCGAACTGAACGATGGAAAAGGGCCCATGGGATCGATAGACGAGGAATTCGAACTCCTAGAACGCCATATCAACATCCTCAGGACCGTCCACGGCAACCAGCCGATCGGACTGATCAGACTGTCCGAGATGACCGGGATACCCAAGCACAGGATCAGATACTCCCTGAAACTCCTGGAACAGGAAGGGATAATCATGGCCACTCCCGACGGTGCGGTCGTCACCGACAGATACGATGAGTTCATGGAATCCACCAGGGAATACGTCAACAGCCTCTATTCCAGAGTGGAATCACTCAAAGCGACACTGGAGTAAACACGGGTGAATACAAAGTTTTTAATATTAGTCCATTAATCCCCCATTCACAACAAGCCGCTGTAGCTCAGTAGGTAGAGCGTGTGACTGTTAATCACAAGGTCCTCGGTTCAAATCCGTGCGGCGGCGCCATATCTTATCTACACAACTTCGAATGATGCATTTTGTGTCCATTTCCTATCGATTCCGCGATAGCTTTTTATCTGTTTTCAGTTTAGGGGGCCCCCAGTGGGCTCTTAGCTTAGCCAGGTAGAGCGTCTGGCTCATAACCAGATGGCCGTCGGTTCAAATCCGGCAGGGCCCACTCATCTTTTGTCCAGACAGTTGGATTCTGAAGCTGTGATTTTCCGATTTATGCCGACTTTTGGTGATTGGACCTACGCATAAGGAAGAATTTTTGATGAGTCCTTCCCCACGCATATGGGCCCGTTTCCAATTGCCTCGGGATACCACCCTACACGAGACCATTTCTCATCCATCAGTACAGACGTACGTTCCGATCTATGAGCACGCATTCAACACGATATCATACCCTGACGATAGAATCATAGAATTGCTCCTCAGATGCAGGATCTTCAGGTCTTTGCTAGAGCATATATATAGAAACGGCAGCGACCTACGGATGTGCGGAACGCCTCGAGGTCCTAATCGCCAGGGATGCCTTCAATATGTTGACACTGATCCTTCTGGCGGTCGGTGTCGTGGTCCTGATAGTCGGAATAGCTGGTGCAGTTCTGGCCAAAGACGCTGAATGAAACCGGACGATGGACCAACCTGTTCCAAAAAGAACAGGTTCAAACCGAGAAGAATCATCTCGTAACGGCACGGTAGCGTGCCGAACGGGTGCTCCCCTCCACCTTCTCGACCAGACCCTCCTTCCTCATGCTCTGAAGGAGATTGGTGGCCTTCACGGAGACCTGGGAATCCGACAATTCATGGGATCCGCGGGCCCTGAGCATCTCGACCACGTCTGCCCTTGAAACGGCGCCCATGTCGGAGATCAAGGCGAGGACGGCCTCCCTGTCGGTTCCGCGATATCTCCTCATGACACCCGACTCATCGCATATCAGGGATGGGACACCGTCGAACACCGCGACCAACCCCTGCGATGCCAGTTCCGAGATCCTCTTTTCTGACACGTATCTGCATTTCGCCATGCGGTCCAGGTCCACTATGGTCTCGAAGGAAAGGTCGTCCCTGGTGTCGAGTATCCTGACATAAGGTCCGGACCTGATCCCCGGGAACGTGACCGAGACCCTGTTGTCCGTGACCGAGAAATCCGGAAGGGGAAAGTGGCGATAAGCCTGTGAAAGGTACATCCCCCTTATCCCGGACATGGTCCCGGGTATGAGACCGGAGTTCACCATGGCCCTCCTGAGGAACATGTTCCTGTCGTCCGCATTCGTGGGACGGGAAAGTGCGAAGGTCTCCGGACGTATGGTCGGGAAGGAGCCCATATTGGACACGGTCACCGACTCC
>CALYUZ010000040.1 GCA_945492685.1 uncultured Methanomassiliicoccaceae archaeon
GTCTGCTTCGCATGGAGTAGGAAATCGGTGATTAGACAACTTTGTCGATATCCCCCGGGAGGAAGGATCCACTATTGCAAACAACAATGCTGTCATCACGAATCTCCATGACATCGATCCTCATGCTTTTGGTGTAGTCTGCGTGCATGATTGCATTGCTGATCATTTCACGGATGCTTCTCGGATCATATGTGAGCATCTCCGTAGCTGCGAGGCTGTCGGACACACGTTGGTATGTCAGATTACGTATGTGGGAATATACCTTCTCAGCGGCAAGGAGGAATGGCATGGTGCAATGTTCATGGCCCAGGGGCGTTCCGTCTTCCTTCTTGTATATCCAGCTGATCCACACTTGGGCGCCGAATAGCCCAATCGTCGATTTTCCCAGAAGTAGGACTGCGGCATTGGTCAGTCTGCCGTTATACATCAGGTTTATATGAGTCAGGAATTCACTGTCATTGCAGTTCCTCATAAAATCTGCAGAATCAGGATTCTTCAGATAGTGCTTCTCCCTCATGTAAGCAATTGCTTCTGGGTCAAGGTCGTCTATACTTACATCGTTAAGCCAATGTGACCAGTCGTTCCCCAGATGTTGGATGCGGTTGATTTTGTCGAGATTGAGGGCAGATAGGCTTTCTCCCTCTCTGTCATAGGCTATTCCTTTGTATGTGACAACAGTTCCGGGTGATGAGGGGATTTGAAGTGCGATCACTCTTTTCCCGTCCAATGTCAACTCGTAGATCTCAGTGTATGTTATCCTATTGGTTATCTGATCTGCCAGATCTTTTTTGAGTTCATTGCGGGTTTTTATGTTTGGAAGTGCGGAAGTTCCCACAACATCGTGATTATCCTTCACTCCTAGGAGCATCCATGCACAGTCCGTTCCTTTCAATGATGCTTCGTTGGATAGGGCTGAGAAGTACTTTCCGAGTTCGTTCTTGTCCACCTGGTTCTTCATCTCTTTGAGTTCGAAAACCTCGTCTTCTTGAGACTTGTTCAGAAGATCGATCACGATCCTCTTCAGGTCTGAAATCTGGTAGATGTTGGCAGACATGATATCTGAAAATACTTCTTTGTATTTTAAATGGTTTAGGTCCTCTTCGGACCCTTCCCGCCCTTCCTGTTCTTCGGCTTCCCTTTGCCCTTGTTGTTCTTCTGGGGCTTCTTCGGGGGATCCGGATACCTTCTCTTGATGTCCTCGACCCTCTTCTTGAATTCATCGTTGAGGATGTCCCCACGGAATTCCCCATGGTACTGGTCGATCTTCGCCGCTATCAGGACCTTTCCTGCCAGTGCGCGTGCGATGTTCCCCCTCTGCCAGTAGGGTGCCCTGTGGATGTCGGGGTGCTGGTAGATGACTCCGTGCTTGGGTCCCTTCTTGCCGGACCTGAGATGCCTGAACATGGCCTTCTCCGCTCCGAGGAGCTGGACGGTTGATGACGGGAGTGTGGAGAGTCTCTCCAATCCTCCTGCGAGGGAGATCATCCTCGCTGCCAGTGGTCCTCCCAGCATGGCGCACATGTTGGGGCAGGTGGCCTCGACGATCCCCTGGATGTACTCCTCCGTACGTGCCCTGTCGTCGTACAGGCGGTAGAGGGTGTCGGCCAGGTCCTGGACCGCACGCATGTCGTCGGGGTCGAACTCCGATCCGATGGACTCGATCTCGATCCCCAGTTCCTCGATTATACCCTCCCTATCACCGTATCTGGCGATCAGGTCGGCATACTTCTCGTCGTGGGCGTAGTCGGCGAGTTCGGGGAAGTGCATCCCGTACCACTCGTGGAGGCGTTCGTTGTACAGGTTGATTGTCGCGATCTGGTCGTCCAGGTTCCTTATGGCCTGCACAAGGTTCCTGTCCCTGGGAACGGGTTCGGACGTCCTGAGCTTCCCGAGACCCATCATGACCTCGTGCATGAACGCGTCGTCGTAGCCGTACTTCTGCGGTGTGATGAAGGATGAGTCGAACAGCTCCGGTTTACCGAGTTCGGACTGTCTGCGGTCGGATACCGCCACCTTCCCTTCGACGATGGATGCCAATTCCCTCTCCTCGTCGAGGATGGAGCCCCTCTGGACCGCGGCGAGCTTCTCCGCCACAGCCTGTGCGTCGTGGGGCATGAGCCTCTTCTCGATTATCTTCCCCGATTTCTCGTCGCAGAGGAACACACCGAACCATTTCGTCACGATTATTGCCATAATCACATCCTCGACAGTTTCTCGATCTCGTCCGCGGGGAGGTCCTCCACATCGCCGACGAGCAGTTGCAGTCTGGCCTGGAACTCCAGCTCCTCCATCCTGTTGTAGGCCTCCTCCAGGGTGTGTCCCTGTGTGAGGGCACCGTGCCTGGCCATGAGCATCGCCTTCGCATCGGAGTGCTCGGCGACCGCATCCACCAGTTCCTGGGATCCGGGTGTGAAGTAGCCGATCATGGGGACGGAGCCCAGGAGAAGAACTCCCTCGGGGGTGATGTTGCACTTGATGGGCTCGTTCCTGACGGCCAGGGTGGTGCAGTGCAGGGGGTGGCAGTGGACCACCGCGCCCGTGTCGGGGTTGGCGTTGTAGAGTGCGAGGTGGAACCTGTGCTCGATCGAGGGTTTCCCATCGGAGAGGACTGATCCGTCGGTCCCGATGAGTACCATGTCCTCGGGCTGGAGCAGTCCCTTGTTCCTTCCCGAGGGTGTTATGAGAACCTCGGAATCACCGATCCTGACGCTCATGTTGCCTCCCGCGGAGACGGTGAGCTGTCTGTCGTAGAGCATCTTGCAGACGGATGCCAGCTTCTCCCTGGCATATCTCTCGTTCACTGCATCACCTTGTGGATCTCATCGGGTGTCAGGATCCCCTTCTCGGTGATGAATCCGGTGACGAACTCCGCGGGTGTGACGTCGAAGGCGGGATTCAATGCCTTGGAGCCAACGGGTGCGATCCTGATGTCCTTCACCATGGTAACCTCCTCCTCTGCCCTCTGTTCGATGACGATGTCCTTTCCGGTCTTCGTGGAGAAGTCGAATGTGGAGATGGGTGCCGCCACGTAGAATGGGATGCCGAAGTGCTTGGCGACGATGGCCTTGTCGAACGTTCCGATCTTGTTGGCGAAGTCCCCATTGGCGGCGATCCTGTCGGCACCGGTTATGATCATGTCCACGCCCTGGGCCATGTAGTATGCGGATGCCCCATCGGGGATGATGGCATGGTCGATGCCCTCCTGGTTGAGCTCCCATGCGGTGAGCTGCATCCCCTGGAGGCGGGGCCTGGTCTCGGATGCATAGACGAAGAACTTCTTTCCCTGCTCGTGCGCCTTCCTCATGGGTGCCAGTGCCGTTCCGACATCCACTGTGGCGAGTGCCCCGGCGTTGCAGTGGGTCATGAGTTTCATCCCGTCCTCGATGAGTTCCGCTCCGTATTCACCGATGAGGGTGCACTTGTCCACCATCATCTGTGCGTATCCGTCCGCGGCCTCCACGGGGTCCGCTCCGTCCTTCAGTTTGGAGTACATGTGGTCGACGGCATAGAACAGGTCGTTGGCGGTGGGTCTGGCGGCCTTGATGTCCTTCGAGGCCTTGTCGAGGTCGCATCCCTTCAGGGCCGCCATGCACATGGCGTAGGCGGCGGTGGCACCGATCGACGGGGCTCCGCGGGTGGTCATGTTGCGGATGGCCTCCGCGATGTCCAGATAGTCGTCGAAATCCACCAGTACGATCCTGGCCGGAAGCTCCCTCTGGTCGATCATGCGGACCTTTCCGTCCTGGAACCATACCGCTCTGATGTCGCATCTCTCTCCGTCGATTGTGGCTTTCATCTGCTGCACCTTATAAACGGCCCATCGACGAACCCGTTATAATATGTGCGTACGCATGCGCGCGACACAACCCATCGGGAGCGGACCCTATACATCTGGTATTTAATCAAGGTTGTTGACAAAGTTCCCATTTTTTGAGGTTTGTACATAAAATCGTGCATCGCCTTTTTATCTGGTCAGCGGATATTCCATACGATTACTTTGAACGACGGACCACTCACTGATTTCGAGTTATATTATACCAAGAACGGGCTGGTGCAGGTATCGAACGATGTGAGGCGTCGTATCCTTTCCGAACTCAAGGACAGGAACCTGTCGCTCACCGAACTGTCCCGTATCATGGGCAAGGCCCAATCCACATTATCCGTCCATCTGGACAAGATGGTCGCGGACGGTCTGATCTCCGCCCATGACGATCCGGAGGACAGCAGGAGGAAGATCTACTCACTGGTCTCCATCATGCTCGCCCATTCCAAGCCCCCGTCGGACGATTCCATGAACCTGGCCATCAAGGCCCTGAGTGATTTTGCCAACGATCCCGAGAAGATGCGTGATGCGATCCTCCGTTTCATATTCCTGGGATTCGACGGTATGGGTCTGTCCATCGGACCCATGGCACACATCCTCGGAAGGATCCATGCGATGGCCCTGGGAGGTTCGCTCACCGGCTCCAACATAGAGGACACGGTCTCCAACGCCAGGGACTACTACAGGCGCATGGGACTCGGAGATGCCAGCGTGTACTCGCTCAAGCCCCTGACGATCATCATCAAGGACGACATGCCCTTCACGGAGGGTTCGGAGAAGTCCCTCGGTAAGTATGCATCCGGATTCTTCTGCAAGGTCCTCGAGGACGCCACCGGCAAGACGTACGATGTGGTCAGCAGCGAGGTCTTCGGATCGGAGTTCAACTACTACCGCTTCGTGATGGAGCCTTCCGTGAAGGTCCTGGAGAACAAGAACTGAGTTCCTCACTCGTATCTCGGTTCGAAGGTCAGGAGCGCACCGTTGCCGAGGACCTCGAAGTCCTTCAGCTCCAGCTTTATCCCGTTCTCAGCGACCCATCCCTCGCCGTCGCAGGGTGTCGGAGCGTTCGCTCCGCCGATGACGAGTCCTCCCACGAAAACCGAGTAGCGGTCCACCATCCTCGCCTTGAACAATGATGCGATGGTCCTTCCGCCGCCTTCCACGAGGATGCTCTCGATCCCTATCTCCTCTGCGAGCTCCTCCATGACCTTCTCGAGGTCGATGGTATCCTTGCCGGCCCTGATGACCTCCTCGCAGTCCCATTCCGTGTCGCAGTCGTCGAGGGTGACCATGACCGTGGGTGCCCTCTCGTCGAGGACCTGTGCCTCGTCGGGTGTCCTCCCGTGGGGGTCCAGGACGATGCGTATGGGGTTGGTGTCGTAGTCCCCGTCCTTGATGGTGAGGTGCGGATCATCCGCGATGATCGTTCCCACGCCGACCATGATGGCGTCGTACTTCTTGCGGAGGTTCTTGACCCTGGTCTTGTCCTCGTCGGATGAGATCCTCACTTGGGTGCGGTCCTCTCCCGCGAGCTTTCCGTCTGCGGACATTGCACAGTTAACGTGGATGAACGGCCTCATTGTTCTCACCGGGTGTGACAGTGAACTTGTAGACATCCTCCTTCCTCTCGACACCGAACTTCACATCGAGGAAGGATTCCAGGGTGTCCATCTGACTGAGGAGGTGCTTGCTGATGCGTGATACGGAGAACGCGCTCTTGCCCTCGGCCATCGCCATGTACGGCAGGAGCTGGTCCGCGGTGTGCACATCCATGGTGGCTCCGCTGGTCATCTCCCTCAGGAGGTCGGTCGCGGCATCCTCTCCAGCCTTGTCGGCGGTGTGTCCGCGGGATGTCAGGGCGTTGCTCCCGAGCATGCCGTTCTCGAATTCCGCCACCAGGACCACCCCCGCTCCGCGGGAATCACCCTCTGTCTTCTGGACGTCGAATTCGACATCCGCGACGGGTGCCAGTGTGTCCTCGCAGCTTCTGATGACATCCTTGGTGATCCAGTCGGGGAGACGCTGGCTGAAGCACACTCCCCTGATGGCAACGAGGTCCCCGAGGGATTCTATCTCCAAGGGGTGGATCCTGCCGATCGGGTCCAGGCTGGCGATCACGCGTCCGCCTCCCTGGGGGTAGAAACCGCGCTCGATGATCCTCACGTCGGCGTTGATGCCCATCCTCCCCATCAGCGGGAAAAGGAGATGCTGGTACGAATCGATCGGTGGCGCCCACATGACGTTGGTTCCGCCGCTGATGTCCACGGTTAGCCTCTTCTTGTGGTTCCTGGCCGCCAGGAGCATCGCCTGCAACACGAGACTGACGCTTCCAGCGGTGCCGATGTTCATCTGGATGTCGTAGACATGCTCGTTCCCGGGTTCGAAGAGAAGCTCCCTCGAACCGATGGTGTTGCCCGTGACCTGGGATCCGGCCATCTCCGCAACGGCGTTCACCGCCGCGCAGTGCTGTTTAGACAGACCGTTGGTCGGTCTGTTCTCCCTGATACGGGTGAGATGGGTGGGTCTGCCGGTGACCGTGGCCATGGCAACGGAGGTGCGGACCATCTGTCCTCCACCCTCTCCCCTCGAGCCGTCGATCTCCAGCATGTCCATGGGATTCCCGATGATTGAATTCCTAATAATGGTTGCGGATTACGTATCGAATCCTCGAATAACGATCTAAGAATGAGCAATGAGTGCGATTGCCGGGATTCGAACCCGGGTCAGAGGCTTGGGAAGCATCCGTCCTAACCGCTGGACTACAATCGCAACGGGTGGGGGATTGGCCTTCTTCTATTTCATACTTGGTCAAGGAATCATGTATTTTCCGCGATATCACCCGTCTTGGACCGAATCGGATCAGATTTCAGGTATGACTTTTCGACGTCATGTCTTTTTATAGTATCTCTCTATTAGACGTCATATCGGACTCGTGGTCTAGGGGTTATGACGTCGCCCTTACAAGGCGAAGGTCGCCGGTTCAATTCCGGCCGGGTCCACCATATCTCTTGTTTTCTCACCATCCTCGTCGGTACTTCATCGATATCTTCCGCAACGAATGGTATAAATATGGTGAGAGTATAGTTGGATTATACATCCAAGGGTTGGATGGGGGAGATGTCATCAACGCTATTCCTCCGATTATCTCCTCTTCCGGCCCATTTCCTCTCTTTTATTGGTACCGGTTCCACCATCGGATCGTCACGAATGGCCGATGATGCCGATGTGTGGGTTCCTCTCGCTAGCATTAAATATCGTGTCGGTTTTGGGGGATTCAACGGACTCATGGTCTAGGGGTTATGACGTCGCCTTCACACGGCGGAGGTCGCCGGTTCAAATCCGGC
>CALYUZ010000041.1 GCA_945492685.1 uncultured Methanomassiliicoccaceae archaeon
TGCCGTGTAATGGCGCCTCATCCCCTTGAGGATTGAATTGCTGCCACTTTGCACAGGTATGTGGAGGAATCTGTACATCCTCTCATCATCGAATGTCTCCGTGAGGCCCTCCCAGATCCCCATCAGGTTGTTCGGGTTCATCATCCCGATCCTGATCCTGTATTCCCCCTCCTTCTCTAACATGGAGTGTATCAGGGTTTGAAGATCCGTCCCCGTATCGCGGCCGTAGCATGCGGTGTCCTGTGCCGTCACGAGTATCTCCTTGGCACCGCCGTCCACGAACGAGTTGAACATAGACACCATCTCGTCGGCAGGATAGCTTTTTAGGTTTCCCCTTGCGAACTTCGTTATGCAATAAGAACAGTTCCCAAGACAACCCTGTGCTATGGGCAGGATCGCATCAGTTCCCTGTTTGACCGGCAGGGGTGGTCCTGCGATACCGTAACGTTCCGCAACCTCTCTTGCGAATTCATGGTAATCCTCCGGCGGGACGATGATGGACTCTGGAAGACGTATCTCCACTCTGCGCGGTTGGGCCTTCGCCATGCAACCGGTGACTATGATCTCCTTCCCCTGCTTTTTGAGTTCGGAGATGCGTGCCAGCATCCTCTTCTCGGTGGTGTCCACTACGGTGCAGGTATTCAGAATAACAATGTCCGCCTCTTCGGCAGAGGTGGATTCGGAATAGCCCATGGATGCCATGTCGGCGGAGAGCTTGCGGCCCTCGCCGAAGTTCATGGTGCATCCATAGGATTCGACGTAGTACCTCATCAGCGGGTGCAGGCGTCGGTTGTGGGGACCGCGAATGCGGTCTTGGCGGAGATCTTGGAGATCTTCGCGTGGATCTTGGTTCCCTTGACGGTTCCGGGCACGACGACCAAGTAATCGAAGAACTTGCCCACTCCGTCTCCCTTCTTTCCGACATCTGTGATCATGAGCTCGATGATGTCACCCTCCCTGAGGGTGTTGGCAGTATCGGCCCTGACGGATTTCCTGACGGTGATCGGCCTGCGTGCTCCGCATGCTTCGCATTCGAGCATCAGTGTCCTGTCCTCTTTGACCATCTTGGTGTCGGGGAGGCCGCACTCCGAGCAGATGACGTATGTCTCGGTGTACATCTGGATCTTGTCGTTGATCTGGGAGGGGTTGATCTTCGCCTTGAAGACCGCCCTGCGTCCCTCGACGTTGCCGGGTGTTCCGAGCTCTTTGAGAAGGAACTGCAGAAGGTGCTGGGGGTCCCTCCTCAGTTTGTCGGTGACGTCGATGAAGTTCCTGAAGACTGTGATCTTACCCTCCTGGAGGACATCCAGCTCGGGGATCTCGAACCTCTCGTGGTTCTCGATAGTCTCGGGGCAAGCGATTTTCGCTCTGTTGAGCAGTGCCAAGTATTCATCGTCTCCGGCCATAATATACACCTTATAAAGTGGGCAACATGGACCCATTAATAAAGGTTGTCGGGCCCGGTCGCCCGGACCCGTGTTCATCAGTCCCTGTTCTCCATATAGGCTATGGCCGCATCGACCAGTCCCTGGTGGAGCGGTGACGGCCTTGTGGGTTTGGATTTGAACTCAGGGTGGAACTGGGATGCCACGTAGTACGGATGTCCCTCCAGCTCCCCGATCTCCATCCTGGTTCCGCATTCGGAGCGACCGGTGAACCTCCATCCCGCTGCCTCGATCCTGTCGATGTAGTCCGGGTTGACCTCGTATCTGTGACGGTGTCTCTCCGATATCGTCGTAGCCCCGTACAGTGCGGCGGCCTTGGAACCTTCCCTGACGATGACCTCCTGGGCTCCCAGGCGCATGGTGGCCCCCATGTCCACGATCCCTTTCTGTTCGTCCATGATGCAGATGACCGGATCAGGTGTCCTCGGGTCGAACTCGGTGCTGCTGGCCTTCTCCAGACCCAGGACGTTCCTGCAGAACTCTATGGTGGCTATCTGGAATCCGAGGCAGACTCCAAGGAACGGGATTCCGTGTTCGCGTGCGTATCCCGCCGCCACGATCTTGCCCTCCACCCCCCTTATGCCGAAGCCTCCGGGGACCAGTACTCCGTGGACATCGCCGAGGATTTCATCGGGGTCTCCCGTGGTGAGGTCGTCGCTGTCCACGAATTTGATCCTCACCTTGCATTCGGATGCAGCTCCGGCATGGGTGAAAGCCTCTAGGTGCGACAGGTAGGAATCCGCCAGTGCGGTGTACTTCCCGACCAGGGCTATCCTGACCTCCCTCTTCGGATTGACGATCCTGGAGACGAAATCCTCCCATTGGACCATGTCCCTAGGTGTCGTGAGTGGGCCCAGCTTCATCTTGTCGATGATGTAGTCTGCGACCCCCTGCTTCTCAAGGTTCAGCGGCACCTCGTAGATGCTGCGCGCATCGGGTGTGGAGATGACAGCATCCTCGGGTACATCGCAGAACATGGCGATCTTGGAGATGGCGGCATCGCTGAGGGGTTCGGAGCATCTTCCAACGATGATGTCCGGCCTGATACCGATGCTCATGAGCTCCTTCACGGAGTGCTGTGTCGGCTTGGTCTTCTCCTCGCCGACGGAACCCATGATCGGGATGAGGGTGGTGTGGATGAACATGACGTTCTCCTCCCTGCCGAGCTCCCTTCCCAGCTGTCTGGCGGCCTCCAGGAATGGCATGGATTCCATGTCCCCAACGGTTCCACCCAGTTCGACGATGACCACATCCGCCCCGGACTCCCGTGCCACGTTGGTGATGCGCCTCTTGATCTCGTTGGTTATGTGGGGGATGATCTGGACGGTCTTCCCCAGGTAGTCTCCGTGTCTCTCGTTCTCGATGACGGAACGGTACACCTTGCCCGTAGTGATATTGTGGTCGCGGGTCAGATGCAGGTCCATGAACCTCTCGTAGTTTCCGAGGTCGAGATCCACCTCCCCACCGTCGTCAAGGACGTACACCTCCCCGTGTTCGAACGGGTTCATGGTCCCGGCATCGATGTTCAGGTACGGGTCTATCTTTATGGCGGAAACCTTCAGTCCGCGGGATTCGAGCAGACGCCCGATGGAGGATGCAGTGATCCCCTTCCCCAGTCCCGAGATTACCCCTCCGCTGACGAAAATCAACTTCATCTAAATCAACGGGAACCTTCGTACAGCTTGGTCATAGATAAAGCTGATGGTGATTTGTCGGGTGAAACGGTAATTGATTAGTCATATCATCAGTTTTCCAGAGAATAATGTGGTTTTGTCCAGACTACCCCATGCGTCCCGATATGTCCGGATGGATGCAACGGATGTATGTCGGACGGTGTCCAGCAGTCATAGTCATTATAGCATCGACCACCATACGGGAGCCCCGGTGAGAATAATGGAGGCACACAAGGACATTTCGGAAATGAGTTTCGAGGAGTTCTTCTCCGAGCCCAAGGCAAGGGCGGAGAGGAAGGATTCGGCGAAGGCCGTGCCTCCCAGCGAGTCCCGCAGGACGGCGGAGTCGGCAGGTTCCAGGCAGGGTTTCGCGGGAGCAGGCCCCAAGGTCAACTACACTGCAGGCCGCTTCCAGCTGTACGTTCCCCGCTATGCAGGTCTTGACACCGACAGGTTCGATGTCGCCATAGACTGTCCTCAGGGCGTCATCCCCATGGGACGTCTGGAGTCGGTCAGGCAGAAGGGCGGAAGGACCACACGTCCCAGCACATTGGACCTCACGACCGTCGGGGTCTCCCCGATGGAGCAATTCAAACTCACGATCGATGGGGAGACGGTCTTCGAGAACAGGCCACGCCAGGTGCTGTTCTTCAACAACATAGGGCTTCCCATGAACAAACCTGTGGGCGATGTGTACGCCATCCACCTGCCATCGGTGTCCCTGAGGCTCGTGAGGGCCGAGGTGATCGAGGACACCGTCAAGGACGGACTTGCGGTCACGCGTCTGGACGTCTCCGTGGCGGGAGGCGTCTGGGTGGATGATTCCGTTCCGGAGGTCCAGGTTGCGCCGGCAGAGGAGGTCCACGTCGAGGAGCCCAAGCCCGCGAAGGTGAAGAAGGCCCCTGTGAAGAGGGTCAGGGTGAAGGGATCCATTTCCCTGTCCCCCGGATCGAAGGATGCGGACATCCTGTACGGCGGAGAGGAGTTGCAGCTGTATCCCGCGGAGGTGACCGTACGTCCCGTCGTGGAGGGATGCGACATCTCGGAATGCTCTCTGTCGTTGCGTTCAGAGGAAGGAAGCGTCTTAGCCGGCCCCGTGCAGGCCTCCCAGTCCGTCGATCTGGATTCAGCCGGGGCCTTCGGTCCCGCGACCGTCGTCCTGGAGAGGGAGGGAAAGGTCCTGGCGGAGTCCAAGGTCTTCCTGATCCCCGGCTTCACTTGCTCATACGAGGGCAAAGGCGATATCGTGGACGATCCCGTGGTGGAGTTCTCGTTCGCGGATGTGTCCGGTTCCAGGAACATGTACGACGAGGATGCGTACGGTCCGTTCGAACACGACGGCATCACATTCTACATCCGCTGGGCGGTCCCCGCGGTGACATACGATCTGGGTGACGGCCCCGTTAGGTATGCACCCGTGGATGTGGACATCGCCGACCTGAAGGCGGACCGCATGAGGATCATCGTCAAGGGGGCGAGGAAGAAGGCCCTGTTCTTCGGAGGCGAGAAGGGGAAGAAGACAGACGTGACCCCCGGTTGGGATGGCGAGTACTACGATGTGGACCTGGAACCCATCCGCGAAGAGGTGTACTCCCACCCGTCGTCAACGTACTGCTTCTACATCACCGTCAACTCGTTCCCGAACCGCAGGTTCATGAGGATCACCAACCCGGTGAGGCTCAAGGCCAGGTTCGAGGAGGGATACATCGTCGCCGATGTCGATGAGGCCGCACCCGAATGCGTGTGCCGTCTGTATGGATTCAACGGCGTCCAGAACGATGTCGCACTGGTTCCGGGCGAGAACCGCGTCCTCGTCGATGCGGATGTGATCGAGGCCGAGGTCCTGGAGCTGGATGGCTCCAAGGTCCGCCTGTCGGTACCGGTATCCGTCCGCCATCTCCCGTTCCTGCAGAAGGATGCCATGGGCGATCTCTGGCTCTATGTGTCCAGGTCCAAGCGCATCCCCCTGCCGGCGGGACTGATCGTCGACGGGAAACCCGTACCCAACGCGATCAAGGCCTGGCACGAGAGGATAGTCAGGATGAACCCCGAGCTCAGGAACGTCACTCTCGCCATGATGCAGAAGGCGTTCACGGATTACGGTGAGTGACATGGTTACACCGTTCTCTAGGCGCGTCGGGGACACCATGGACTCCTTCATCATGAGTCTGGTGGATGTGGCGGCCCGTCCGGGGATGATCTCCTTCGCCACCGGACTTCCGGACAACTCCCTGTTCGACACGGAGGGTCTGGCACGGGCCGTCTCAGAGATCCTGGCCGAGGATCCGTACGGTCCTCTTCAGTATGATTCCGCATCGGGTTACATCCCGTTGAGGAAGAGGATAGCCCGCCGCTGCAGGGACAAGTTCGGATTCGATGTGAGTTACGAGGATGTGTTCATGACCAACGGGTCCCAGGAGTGCTTCGACCAGCTGGGTAAGATGTTCCTGGACCGCGGTGACAGGATGGTGGTGGAGAACCCCGGGTATCTGGGCGCGATACAGTCGTTCTCCGCATACGGTCCCGAGTTCATCGGTGTGGACATGACCCCGGAGGGTGTGGACACCAGGCAGCTGGCGGCCGCCCTTGCAGAGAGGCCGAAGCTGTTCTACTCCATCCCGAACCACCAGAACCCGTCCGGAACCAGTTACTCTGAGGATGTCAGGAAGAGGGTCACGGATGCCGTCCGCGGTTCCGGCTGCCTCCTCATCGAAGACGACGCGTACGGTGAACTGGGATACGGCGGTCGTGTGGGGAGGACCATGAAGTCCATGCTTCCGGATGAGACCGTCATGTGCGGATCGTTCTCCAAGACCATCTCTCCCGGAATGAGGGTCGGATGGATGATCGTGCCGGAGTGGATGAGGGAGGCGGCCGGGAAGAGCATAGAATCCTCGTTCCTCCAGTCCAACACCTTCTGCCAGAAGGTCATCGACCGTTTCATGGAGGACAACGACTACGACAGGTATCTGGATGGGCTCCGCAGGGGGTACATGGAGAAGAAGCGCATCTTCATGGACGCACTCCAGGACAACCTGCCGTCCACCATGAGGTGGAACGATCCGGACGGCGGGATGTTCATCTGGCTCAGGACCCCCGACGGCACGGATTCCACCGAGCTTTTCGAGCTCCTCATCGAGAGGGGTCTGGTCGTCATGCCCGGGAAACCCTTCCACACCAGAGGTGGGGCGAACACCCTGAGGCTCAATTTCGCAACCCCTTCGGAGGAGCAGATCGCCGACGGAACGGCGATTCTCGGGCGTGCCTGCAGGGAGCTGTTCCCTGAATGACGGGCGTAACCGCTTTATAAGCCGAGGTGGCGAAGTTTTTAATATGATGTATGGCTAGCCACCTCAGCATTAATGGCTTGATAGTAGGTCAAGTCACGATTTCACAATCGCAAGATATCCAAAAATCGAGGTGAAAAATTGGGAAATGGTCTTTACACCGCAAGGAAAATGAAAGAGGACCGTCAGAAGTTCCGCTGGCTTGACAGGGGATACAAGAAGAGGGTCCTGAAGCTCAGGGAGAAGTCCGATCCTCTCGAGGGATCCGCACAGGCACGCGGAATCGTCCTGGAGAAAGTCGGAATCGAGGCAAAGCAGCCCAACTCCGCTATCAGGAAATGCGTCAAGATCCAGCTCATCAAGAACGGACGTCAGATCACCGCATTCGCCGTCGGAGACGGAGCCATCAACTTCATCGACGAGCACGACGAGGTC
>CALYUZ010000042.1 GCA_945492685.1 uncultured Methanomassiliicoccaceae archaeon
CGATGGCGTTCTTGACCTGGGGCATCCTGGAGGATCCTCCGACGAGGACGACCTCGTCGATGTCTGCCATGGTGAACTCCTTGGAGGCCAGGACCTTGTCGATGACCTCGACGGTCTTCTGGATGAGTCCGGCAGATGCCGCCTCGAACTCGTCACGGGTGATGGTGTAGACGACCTTCTGTCCCTCGACTGTCAGGGTTCCCTTGGTGGACTCCGCGGTTGAGAGCCTCTTCTTGATGGTCTCGGAGTCGTTGACGAGGCTCTGTCTGATCTCCTCGTCCTCGTCCAGTGTCTCGATGTCCACTCCGGACTCCTCGGACACCTTCTCCTTGATGATCTTGGAGATGACGGCATCCCAGTCCTTTCCTCCGAGGAACCTCTCTCCGTCGGTGGCGACCGCTGTGAATGCGCTGCCCTCGATCTCGAGGACGGTCACATCGAACGTTCCTCCTCCGAGGTCGTAGACGAGAACCCTCTTCTTGCCGTCTGCGGCGTTTCCGAAACCGAAGGAGATGGCGGCGGCGGTGGGCTCGTTGATGACGGTGACGTCGTCCAGACCGGCGATGGTTCCGGCGGTCTTGGTGGCGTCCCTCTCGTTCTGACCGAAGTAGGCGGGACAGGTGATGACTGCTTTCTTGACATCGCAGCCGTGGTTCTCGTTGAAGTCGTTGATCATCTTCCTGAGGATGACCGCCGAGAGCATGATGGGGTTGTACTTCTCGCCGTCGATGTCGACTTCGTAGTCAGTTCCCATCTGCCTCTTGATGGCGGTGATGATCCTCTCAGGGGGATACATCATTGCCATGTCCTTGGCGGGTGATCCGACGATGATCTCGCCGTTCTCGTTGAAGAGGATGACTGAGGGTGTTGTGTCTTCTTGCTCGAAGTTCTTCTCCACAACAGGGTCCCCATCCTCGTCGATATATGCAAGGCACGAATAGGTCGTACCGAGGTCGATACCGATGCAATACTCACTCATTCTTCTTCCTCCTGTCTCTCGGTTTCCTTTTCTTCGGATTTCTTGTCTGAAGCTGTTTCGGAAGTAGTTTCATCGGCCTTCGCTGCCTCGGTGTACCTGTAGATCGTGACCTTCTCCTTCAGGAGGACCTTGTTCCCGATCTTGTATCCGTCCGAGAGCCTCTCGGCGATCATACCGTTCTTCTCCTCGTCATCGGTCGGTACCACACCGATGATCCTCTGGTGGAGTGTGTTGAGTCTGTCGTAGGGGAAGGGTCCGATGTAGACCCCTCCGTCAGAGAGGATGTTCTCCATGTCGACGCTGTATGCCTCGAAGGATGACAGCACATCTTCCGCTGTCATGTCCTTGATGCGTTCCCTCATGCCCTGGCAGAGCTTGAAGAAGTCCTCCCTCATAACGGCGATCTGTTCCATCGCCTTCACCAGGTTCTTGTTGGACATGTCCGCATCCCTCTTGTCGATCGATGCGGTGAGCGTCTTCATCTGCTCCCTGGATGTGAGGTAGGCGGACATGTCGGGCATCTCGACCTTGACGGGCTGGGGCTCCGAGGGTTCGGGCTCCCTGTCCTTCAGGTCCTCCAGGATGTATCTGATCTTCAGGAGCTCGCTGCGGATCTCCTTCATATCCTCGTTCTCCGGAGCGGGTTCGGTGACATCGATCGAGACCTCCCCCTCCTCCTCGGGTCCGCGAACCTCCTCGGTGCTCTCCCCGATCCTCTCGGAGATGTCCACGGGGATCTCCCCGGCACCCTCCTTGATCGTGAATCCGTTCACGAGGAAGTTCTTGATCTTGTTCTCGTTCATCTGAGTCCCTCCCTGTTGAGCAGCCATATGAACGGGTCCTCGACCCTTATCGGCGAAACACCTCTGGGCAGGCTGCTCCCCACAGGGTTGCATCCGAGGGCCGAGACGGCGAAGAAGCAGTGCTCCTTGAAGCCGTTGACCATCTGGATGAAGTTCTCCCCGAGGGCCCTCCTCAGATATTCGGAGAGCTCGGCATCGATCTGGAGGAAGTTCTCCTCGTCGTATTTTCCGTGCTCCCTGGGGATGAACACCGATGCGTTCCTACCGAACAGAACCTTGTCCTCCTCCTCGTTCTCGGCGTTCTTCATGAGCACGTCGCACTTGGTGAGGCAGACCGCCAACGGTATGTCGATCTTGTCCTTGGACCTGATCTTCTTCTTTCCGCGGATGGTCTGGCAGATGTTGTTCAGTATATCGGAGACATCAGGCCCCACCGGGGGCTTGTTCTCCACGTTGATCCTGCTGTTGATGTACTTGACCTGGAGCGGGTCCACCAGGTACACGATGCCCGCCGCGTTCGTTATGAAGGCATCCATGCTCAGCGAGGATATCTTCCCGCTCGAGGTGAGGTCCTCCCCGGCCGTGTCGAAGAATGCGAAGGTGTAGACCTTCGGCCTCTCCTCGTCGAACAGCCTTAGGTAGTAGATCAGCGGCTCGCGGGATTCGTTGGATATGTCGAACGATTTGGTGGGCAGCAGCTTCCTCTTCTCCTCGAAGAGGCGGCGGTAGTACATGTCCCTGTAGCGGAGGGTGGTGCTGTCGTTGGCCGCATGGAGCACTCCGTCGAACTCGCTGGACACGTAGTTCTTCAGCTGGTTGATCAGCACGGCGATGTAGTGGCTCTTACCCACACCCTTCGGTCCCAGGATGACGAAGATGTTGTTCCCGTCCTCCTCGGCTCCCGGAGGGATGTTGTTGTGGCAGATGGGGCACACCCTGGTGTACACCGGACGTTTGCACACATCGCAGAGTCCCGAGGAGTTCCTGATGATGTGCTGTTTGGCTATCACCGCATCGGGTCCGTCGGGATCCTTGCCGTAGTAGCGGCTCTTCTCCAGGTCTATCTCGGAGAGTCCGTCCCTGGAGATGTACTTCTTCGCATCCACGTTCTTCATGCTGAATGCCGCGGAGGCGAAGGATCTGGCGCATGTCGGTCCCGTGCACACATAGTGGACGTCGTTCAGGTCTATCCTGCTGAAGCAGTATGGGCAGACATAGTCGATCGCGTTCTTGTCCTTCCTTGCCATCTCAATCCCTCCTGTACAGCGGGTGCACGAACCTGTAGAGGTAGTAGTTCTCCTCGTTGTCGAAGAACAGCCTCATCCTCTTGATGTCGCCGATCTTGCCCTTGGGGATCGTTATCTGGGCGGCGCCTCCGGACAGTCTGACCGTCTGGTCGGACCTCCACACCACCTCTCCGTCGCATCTCTTCAGGGGTATGCCCACATCGACCTGGACGGCGATGATCTGGGGCAGTTCCGTCACGGACTTGTCGGTGGTGATCTCCAGTGTTGTTCCCGAACGGTCCTCCTTCACGTTGTACCTGACCTTCTTGCATTCGGCGGAGTACACATCCACCGCCAGTCCCCTGGAGGGGATGTCCTCGTCGCCCACCCTGTATATGGCGAAGATGTTGAGGCACTTCTTCACGGACTTCCCCATGGGAATCCTGATGAGCTTCTCCTCCTGGTATTCCTCGCGCCTGACGGTGAGGATCTCCGCATTCACATCGTTGAGGTCCCTGACCTCGTTGTTGGATATGACGACCTTGGCCTCGATGGCCTCCGGGGGCCAGATCATGGTGAGGATGCAGTCCCTGTTGCTGAGGGTGGTCTTGACATCGCGGAAGGGCTTGACGTTGGCGACCATCGCCTCCGTACCCTTCACACCCATCTTTCCGCGGGGGATGATGGGGTACACGTACTGGACGGCGCCGTCCGGAAGCATGAACCTGGCCCCGTCGGCGTATTCCTGTATTGGTTCCACCTTGGTCATCCACGAGCGGATGTCATCCATCTTCACCAGCTTGCCGGGTATGGAGATCCTCTTGGGTGTGATGTACAGGTCCACCTGCTCCTTCGTAGACCATTTGGCCGTGAAGCTTCCGTCGGACTTGTTCCATCTGATCTGCATATCCTTCACGGGCTGCGGGGCATCCACGGGGACCGCCGCGAACATGTTGCCCGCCGACCTCTCCACGCGGTTGCGCGCCTCGTATTCGGCGACGAAGAGGTAGTAGTACTTCTTCCCGCCAGTGAGTCCCGTGTCGTCGTAGACCGTCTCTCCGTTGAGGGCGATCTCTATGCCCGTGCCGTTGCCGGAGGAGTCCTCGGTCCTCCACAGACGCACCCTCGTGCATCCGCGGGGCTTCTCGTACATTATCCTGAGTCCCCCGTCGATGGGTTCGATGTGGACGTTCTCCACTTCCGAGAGGATCATGATGGGTCCAATGTGGGCTCCTTCCCTGGACAGCACGCCCCAGCGCTTGGAGTACACGGAGTAGTAGTACTCGACACCGGGCTCCACCGTCCTGTCGTTGAAGGATGTGGAGGGGATCTCGGCTATGGGGCGGGTGTCCTCGGTTATGTTGGACGGCAGGGAGTTCCTCTCCCTGTATATGCAGTAGGTGACGTTGGCGCTGTCCGCGGGGGGCTCGAACTTCAGCAGGAAGTTCTTCTCCCCGATCCTTCCGATGGGGTCGGCGGGACCCTGGGGAGGCTGCTCCCTGAGCTTGTTCCTGGCGGTGGGGTGGTCGGAGCACATCTCCACTGCGCTCACGTACTGGGCCATGCGCTGGTCCCTGGTCTCCGCGACGGCCGCCTTCTGGCAGTACATCTCCGCGGCGTCGAAGTGCCTCCTCGCATCCTCGTACCTGTGCTTGAGCTCCGGGTCCTCCTTGAGGATCTCGGGATACTGCTCGATCAGGGACTCGGTCGCGGTCTTGACATCGAAGAACCTCTTCTTGTTGTAGGAGTCCCCGATGTTCTTGGTCATGGACATGACCGACGTCTGCGCCTTGGTGAGCTGTCCCTGGAGGCTGTTCAGGCCGGGATAGGATGCGAAGGTGTCCCTGAGGTTGTTGAGGTCCTTCTCAGCCCTGGTCAGATGGCCTCCCTGGATGTTCATCCTGAAGCTCATCTCCAGGCTCTTCGCCTTCTGCATCCCCTCCTTGAAGTCGAATCCGCACTTGATGCAGCGGGAGTTGTTGGATTGCTGGGGGGTGTTGCATGCGGGGCACACGGTCTTGAAGTTCTTGCCGCAGGCGGGACAGAAGGATGTGTCGGGGCCGGCGGGGACCATGTGTCCGCACTCGGGGCATCTCATCATGCTGCTGTCCGCATGGGAGAAGTTGGCCGCTATCTTCTTCTTGAAGCAGAACGCCTGCAGGATCTGGATGGCCATGGAGTTGTCCACCTCCCTCGTGAGGTGGACGCTCATGAGCTCGTCGATGTACTTGCGGGTGAGCTGCTGGTTGTTGTACTCCTCCTCTATGGTCTCCATCACCGGGACCAGTGCTTTGTTGCACTTCCCGTAGGAGATGAGGCTGGACAGTTCCTTGTCCGGTTCCAGGACCAGTTTCACGACCCTCAGGGTCTGGATGTAGGAGTCCTGTTCCGGGAGGATGTCGGGCCTGACGCTGTTCACCCTCTTGTCGCACACCTCGAAGGCGTTCCTGATCTGAGAAGGCGAGCTTCCGTCCGACAGGGGGTCCAGGTTGATCTCCAGGTTGGGGTGGGTGATTAGGTTGTTGAGAAGCTCTATGGGTGAATAGACATCCACACCCCTCAGTCCCTTGTAGGCGTTCAGGACCTTGTCGCTGACCGGCTTCGGGGGCTGTCCCTCCTTCACACCGGCGAGCTTCACTATGTCCGCCTTGGTCACTCCCTCCCAGTGGAGCTTCTTGGCGAAGGGTTCCGCGACACCGGGGAGGACGAGGTACGTCCCGTCGGTCAGGATCACGCAGTCCTGCCTGATCTTCTGTGCCTTCCCCTTGAGCTCCTGTGCCGCCTCCGTGAACTCCCTGCGCCTGAGGAGCGGGTCCTTCATCACCCTCTCCATGTCGGCGGTGGCGTTCACGAGCCTCTCGGCCTTGAAGCGCTGCTCGGTGTCGTTCTGCTTGTTCCTGCTCTCGTTGGCCCATTTTCCCTTCTTGGTCTCGATCTTCTTGAGGATGGCCTCGACCGTGTAGCTCGTCTCCTTGAGCGGATTGAGCCCGAGGAGCTGACAGTAGTTGTTCCTCTTGTCTGCCATGGCCTATCACTGATCAGTCGCGGGAGGAGACCTGTGTGCGTCCGCCGGGTGCGGCACCCTCGCGGAGTCCCATGTTACCGGATGAGATGGCCGTGGCGATGGTTCCGAAGGTCTCTCCGAGCCTGTCTATGGTCGTGAAGAGTGCTCCGTCGTCGACGGTCGCGATCTGCCTGAGGAAGGATGTGTCCGCCTCGCCGAATCCAACGGCGATGATGGTTATGTTGTCGTCGCGGCATCCGCGTGCCTGCTCGACCGCATTGTCCTTCTTACCCCAGATTCCGTCGGTGAGGACCACGATGATGCCCACTCCGGGTCTGGAGGAGACGATGCTCCTGGCCATGTCGAGGGGGCTCGCGTCTGTTCCCCTTCCGACCATCTTGACCTTCAGCTCGTCGATGGAGTTGAGGATGGCGAATCCGTCGTTGGTGAGCTCCTGGACCACCTTGATCTTGTCACCGAATCCGATGAGGGAGAAGTATGTGTCCTTGTCCTGGAGGGTGTTGACGAAGTCGCGGATGGACTGCTTTGCGGCGTCGATGGGGAGGACCTCGCTGTTGCCCATCTCCATACTCCTTGAGAGGTCGACGCAGATCGCGATGTTCTTAAGGATCGCCTCGTCGCTGGGCTTGTCATGGGGGTCTCCACCCATCCACCTGATGTCGTCGGGAACGGGCTGGGCCTCGACGTTGAGGGGCTCCCCGTCCTGGAAGGCGGTGATGTTGACGACCCCGTTCTCGTCGTAGTTGTACTCGATGTCGATGATGACTCCCTGTCCCCTGTTGA
>CALYUZ010000043.1 GCA_945492685.1 uncultured Methanomassiliicoccaceae archaeon
TATATGATTAGTGAATTTGCGCGTGGCGATGTTCTGTAATTACATAAAGCCTCCTACGCCCGTGTATCTACAGTCCTTATATTTTTATAAGAGATAATGTACGGGCGCGCGATAGTAATAACTGGGCCACACGGTATTTCTACCCGCTCCCTGATGACCTGGCCATGTCCGCGAGGATCGGTTTCATTGGAGCAGGGAAGATGGCCGAGGCACTGATCGGTGGCCTCATCGCCAAGAGCATTTTTTCGAAGGACGAGATAGTCGCATGCGCTCCCAGCGAGGGTACGAGGGGCCACATCTCCGGTACCTACGGGGTGGAGACCTACGCCACCGCGAAAGAGGTCGTCGAGCGTACAGACCTGCTGGTCCTCGCCGTGAAACCGAAGCATGTGGCAGGTCTCTTCGAGGATGAGGGGGTCGTCATCGGATCCGGGAAGACCCTCGTGAGCATAGTCGCCGGACTGCCCATCGCCAAACTGAAATCATATGTGCCAGATGCCAAGATTGTGAGGGTCATGCCCAACCACTGCTGCATGGTCCTCGAAGGTGCCATGGGCTACACCTGCGACGACTCCGTCGGTCCCGAGGACAAGGTCGAGATCAAGAGGATCCTGGAATCTGTGGGGCTCGCGGTGGAGGTGCAGGAAGGTTACATGGATGCCATAACGGGCATTGCCGGAAGCTCCCCTGCCTTCATGTACCTGGTGGTAGACGCGATGGCCGATGCAGGAGTGCTCAACGGACTCTCCAGGGCCGATTCGATAAAACTTGCGGCCCAGTCCATGCTGGGAGCCGCCAAGATGGTTTTGGAGACGGGCAAGCACCCCGATGTCCTCAGGGACGAAGTGTGCTCCCCCGCCGGTACGACGATCGTCGGTGTCAAGACCCTCGAGGACAAGGGACTCCGCTCGGCTGTTATCGCCGCAGTGGATGACACCATCGCCAAATCCCGTTCGATGAGCGGGAACTGACCTCATTTCCTGAAGAACGACTTCACGAGACCGAGGGCGACACGGGGCGAGTTGGACCAGATGGACCCGGCATCCCAATCCAGGTCCTTCTTGTTGCACACGGTGGAGTTCATCATCCTCGTACCCTCGTCCTTGGTCTCCCACAGACGGGCCTCCCTCTCCTCTGGATCCTGTATCTCGAGGATGCGGTCGACCTTGTGCATGAGCTCACGGGCGAACTCCGTCCTCTCGCAGCGCTCCTTGAACGTTATATCATCGATACGGCCCACGGAATGCTCCATAGTGGCCAGTTCTATCGCCGCGTCATAGGATATCTCCGCGACATCGTCCCTGGTCATCCACTCCGTCTCATATGAGAGGACATGCTTCCAGGAAGGACTGTCCAGGAGCTGTCTGTGCTCCTCCAGTGTGCGTGCACGCAATCTGTATCCCCATTTCTCGGGTTCCTCGAAGACCCTGCTCCCCGGATCGACGAAGGGCGCGAAGGGCGCATTGTAGATGAACAGCTGATCCTCCCTGTTCACGGACTCCCACAGTCTCTTGGAGGCCCTGGCGCTGTCCATGGCGGACTCCCTGTCCTGATAGGGGAGACCGTTCATGTAGAACAGGTCGAAACGGCTGCAACCGTTCCTGAACGCCGCAGGGATGGTCTTCTCGATGGCCTCGTTGGTGTATCCCTTCCCGAGGGCCAGTCTGACCTTCTCGTCATGGGAGTCGGGTGAGAACTCGACGGACCCTCCGCCACCGACTCTCCTGTCTATCTCCTCGAAGTACTCCGGTGTGGCACCGTTGAACAGCTCGATCACGACATGGTTCCTTATCCTGCGGTCCCTGCACTCCTTGAGGAAGCGTTGGGCGTAGTCCATGCTGTGCTGTCTGAGGTCACCAACGATGAAGACGGGTGTGTCAAGATACGATTGTATCACATCGATGTCCTCGGCCAGCTTCTCGGGACTCCTGAATGCCGGGGCCTTCCTGCACACGACCTTCCCGTTGGCGTAGTGGGACCCTCCGCATTCGGCGCAGTTGATCGAACATCCTCTGACGGTGAAAACTGATGTCAGCGGAAGCCTGTCCCATCCGAACCAAGGCAGGGCCCCCTTGATGTCCATGTTGCGCATGACGCACTTGATCATTGTCCCGTAGTCGAACTTGATCTCATCGAGGCTCGTGAGCGAATAGGTCAGTCCGTTCTCATGGACCTTGCCCTGATCGTCCTTCCATGTGAGGTTCGGCACCTTGGAAAGATCCCCTCCTTTCTGGAGGGCCTCCATGAGCATGACGGTGGGGACCTCGGTGGTATCCCCCCTCATCACCAGATCTATCTCGGGACGCTGGATCAGCTCCTGGTGGAAGTACGATGATGTCAGTCCTCCGAACTCCACCTTGGCGTCCGGATGGTACTTCTTGACTATCTTCGCCAGCTCGATCGCACCGTGGGCGTGCGGCATCCAATGGAGGTCGATGGCGAACACATCGGCATCCAGGCTCCGGATCCTCTTCTCCACATCGAAGCTGTCGCTCTGCAGCATCTGGACTGCGATGTTCACGATGCGTGTCCTGAACCCGGCCGCCTCCAGATGGGAAGATATGGTCATGAACCCTATCGGGTACATCTCGAAGACGGGTGATGACGGGATAACATCGCTGACAGGTCCGTAGAATATCGGCTTCTTGCGGAAATCGTAGACGCTTGGAGCGTGGAGGAAGATGATGTCGGATCTCATGGATTCACTTGCCGTAGCGCCTCTTGCGCTGTTGGAATGTTCTGATGGCCCTGAGCAGATCTATGTATCTGAATCCGGGCCAGTAGACATCGGCGAAATAGAGTTCGGAGTAGGCCATCTGCCACAGCAGGAAGTTCGATATGCGAACCTCCCCCGATGTCCTGAGCACGAGGTCGGGATCGGGGATCCCGTAAGTGGAGATGTATCCCGAGATCATGTGCTCGTTGATCTCCGATACGTCTATCCTGCCGTCAACCGCATCCTGTGCGATGCGACGGACCGCATTGGTGATGTCCTGCCTCCCGCCGTAGGCTATGGCCATGTTCAGGAAGCGGTCGTGATAGCCCTTGGTACGCTCGGTGGCGTAGTCCATGGCCTTCAGGACATTGTCGGGGAGCAGGTCCATGTCGCCGATAACCTTGATGCAGACGTGCTTCTCATGGACACGCTTGTCATCAGCGAAGTCGTAGAGGGACTTCTCGAGGAGGTCCATCAGGTAATCGACCTCCGACTGCTCCCTGTTGAAGTTCTCGGTGGAGAACGCATACACCGTGAGTATCTCCACACCAAGATCGAGACACCAGTAGAGGACCTCCTCCAGCTTCTCCCTTCCCAGCCTGTGGCCCTCCATGGGCTCCGCCCCCAGCACCTCCTCGGCGTAGCGACGGTTCCCGTCCATTATGATGGCGATGTGCCGGGGGATGTGCCCACCTAGTACCTCCTTCTCGATGTGCGTCTCATAGGATGAGTACGCCTTGTCGGTGAGGATACGGGGGACCTCCATGGGATCACTCGTAGTCTTCCGGGATACCTGCGGAACGCTCTCCCAGGTCGAAGCAACCGATGGCGGCGACCGCCCCGATAACACCCTTCGTCCCTGTGACGCTGATGATCTGGACACCGTTCTCCTCGGCGACCCTCATTGCATCCTCAGGGGTGTAGAGAACGCTCTTACAGCTCCATCCGAAGTCCCTGAGTGCTTCAGGGACGTGGAGGCCCTGATACACGGTGATGACCGAATCCTCGGAATAGGACTCCTTCCTGACGAAATCCACCGCATACTCGATGAGTGCGGGGATCTCCTCCTCCCTGACGGCGAAGGACACGGCGGTGGAGCAGCAGTTGGTGGTCTTGTTGGGGACCTTGGGGTTGAGCTGGATGATCTTGTGCTCGATGAAGCGTCCGATGGGGCAGGTGGTACCGAGTTTCAGGGATGTGACCCATGATGCACCCTTCTCCTTGGTGTCGGTGTCGTCGATTCCGATGATGACACGGACGAGCTTGGGGGTGATGATGTCCACATGTGCACGGTGGGCGCCCCCAATCATGAAATCATCGGGATATTCGGTGCGGATGACATCCCTGCACTGGGGAATGCATGCTCCGATACCGACGGATGCTCCCGCGATGCCGTACCAGGTGGTGCGGACCTCGTCGCCCTCCACCTTCAGCGCCTGAAGACCCTGTCCCCCGACGTCTGTGGTGACGGGACCGAAGCTGAGCTCCCTCTCGCCGATGACGGTGTCCATGACCAGCATGTTGGATTTCATGCGAATGTCTGTTATGACGCCCTTGGTGCGGCGCCTGTTCACGATGTCCCACTCTCCGGGGCCCTGGGCGACGCATTTCTCGATGATCTGGGCGACGCCGTGCTCCTCATCCACCATGGTGAAGAAACCCTGGCAGAACATCTTCCCGTACCTCTGCTCGACCTCGTCGGGCCTGAGTACCTGGACCATCACTCATCATCCTCCGCATCGTCGACCTGATCCTCATAGTCCTCTGGATCGGCGATGGACAGCGCCTCGGGGGGAACGTGCCTGCACAGGTACACCGTCCTTGCGGCCTTCCCTATGTCGGAGCCCATATCCATGCACACGCCGGTGTCCACGATCAGGATGACGGGATCGTCGACCCTGACGGAACCCGCGCGGAGGGCATCCCTGTATGTGAGGGAGAGATGGACCATGGCACGGTCCGCGGGATAGATTCCGGCCTCCATCAGGAGCTCGGTCTCCTCGGGCGTCGCGGGATAATAGAGCTCATCAGGGATGTTCTCGCAGTCCAGCTTGATGTCCAGAGGGATGGTATGGCCGTATGTGGCGCGAATCTTGCCGCCGGAGATCACATACCTGCCCTTGGGGTCCGTTTCCACCAGAGCCTCGATGTGCCTTGTCCTGATCCATCCCATGCGGGGATTGCGCTCCTTCACCTTGGTGAGGACGTCGCGCATGGAGACGAATCCCTGGGAGTCCATCTCGAGTCCGTACTTGCCGTGTCTGAGGATCCCTGCGAGGGTCCTCCCGACCTTCTCGACCTCGTAGTCGGACATTATGAACTTGCCTTCCTCGCCGCAATACGGGCAGACCTCGTTGCGGTGGTATCCGTGCTCCTCACATTCCCTTATCATGTTCAACACCTCTCCGATGCCCTCTCGGCCGCCTTGACGGCATTGGCCATGAGCATGCAGATGGTCATCGGACCCACTCCGCCGGGAACGGGCGTGATGGCCGACACCTTGTCCTTGACGGCCTCGAAATCGACATCGCCCACGAGCCTGCTGCCCTTGGGGTGTGTGGGGTCCTCGATCCTGTTGGTCCCGACATCGATCACGACAGCTCCGTCCTTGACCATGTCGGGGGTGACGAAGCGGGGCTTTCCGATCGCCACGATGAGTATGTCGGCCTGCCTGGTGATGCTGGGCAGATCCTTTGTGCGTGAATGGACCACCGTGACGGTGGAATCGGCGCCGAGCCCTCTCTGGAGCATCATGGCCGCCATGGGCTTTCCGACGATGTTGCTGCGCCCGATGACCACCACATGCTTGCCGGAGGTCTCGATACCGGAACGGATGATCATCTGCTGCACTCCCGCAGGGGTGGCGGGCAGGAAGTCGGGGTTGCCGATGAGGACGCGACCCACGTTGGTGGGATGGAAGCAGTCCACGTCCTTTGAAGGTGAGATGGCGTTGATGACCTGCTCCTCGTCGAGATGCGACGGAAGGGGCAGCTGGACGAGGAATCCGTGGATGGTCGGATCGTTGTTGAGCTCGTCCACCTTGGCCATGAGCTCCTCCTGGGTCGTCTCCGCGGGCATGCGGACGGTCACGGACTTCATCCCGAGGGATTCACACATCTCCCCCTTCTTCCTGACGTATACCTGCGATGCGGGATCCTCCCCGACGAGTACGACTGCGAGTCCGGGCGTCACGCCCCTGGCTTTGAGAGCATCGATCCTCTGTCTGAGCTCTCCGTAAATCTCCTCGGACACTTCCTTACCGAGGATGAGCTTGGCCGTCATTTGGTCACCTGCCTGTTCGATGCCTGCATCCCTATATATTATATTCTGGAACCCGAAAGCGACTATCCGTCGTACTTCATCATGCACCCGGAAAATCGTCGGATACGGGTGATTCGGGGATGTCGATACGCTGACATCGATGTGACCGACATCGGACTTGTGGGATCGGAACCATCGGAAAGACGAAGAAACGTAACCCATCCAACCAAAATCAGCGCCGTTGATGCCCGGAAAGGTAGCATCGACCCCCTTAAATCCTCCCATCCGTTCCTCACATCCATGAGATGCATCTACTGCGGATGCGAGATTTCCGCTCTGAATCCATTCTCCATGTGCCCAACATGCGGCCAACCCATCGACCTTCCGGTCGCCACCAACTGATCCCAAGATCCGGGGCGATGAACCCCGATCCTCTTACTTTTCCGAGATCACCCGTCTCTCCTTCCATATCTACCGGTACATAGGCATACGTATCCCACTTCCGCGAACATATTCTCCTTCGGGCAGACTCATATCGGTTGCCACGTTCTATGGTTCGGAGGAACCGTTCAAACGGCACCGTACAATGCCTTCAACATATGCACATTACAGATTCGGGAGGGATGTCATGGCATCCGCCCGTGGCGAGGTCTACAGGGACATCGTCGAGAGTCTGGGCCTTTACAACATCGGCCTTCACGGACCTGACATCCTGTTCTACCATGAT
>CALYUZ010000044.1 GCA_945492685.1 uncultured Methanomassiliicoccaceae archaeon
AAGACCACCTTCCACAGGCCCGTGACCATCCTCTACCCTCACGAGAAGGAGTGGGTCCCGGACAACTACCGCGGACGCCCCGGACTCAGGTTCGACAGGTGTCTCGGATGCGGTATCTGTGTCAGGGCATGCCCCACCACCTGTATCGAGCTCGTCGAGGTCGCGGATGACGATGGAAACATGGTCCTCAGGCCTCAGGTCAACGTCGGAAGGTGCATGATGTGCGGATACTGCGCAGAGTACTGCCCCGTCGATGCGATGACCACCACCACCGATTACGAGCTCGCAGAGTTCAACAGATATGATCTGATCTACGACCCCCGCAGGCTCAACTTCGAGTACACCACCGACATGATGGAAGTGCACATCGAAGAGCACCTGATGTCCAACCTCGCGAAGGGCATCACCGATCAGCCCACCGCATTCTACAACACCGACAGGCCCGTCCTGGAGGACAAGAAGTGCATCGGCTGTCAGAAGTGTGCAAAGGTCTGCCCCGTAAACGCCATCGAGATGGTCGTCGTAGGACAGAACGACAAAGGAAAGGACATCAAGCGCCCCAAGATCGATGAGAAGACCTGTATCTCATGCAGCAACTGTATCATCGATTGCCCGAAGGACGCGCTCAAGATGAACGAGGTGTTGTAAAATGGATGCAGGAGAAATCGTCAACAACGTTTTCAACTGGTGCGGTGAGGCTTTCGCCACATTCGCAAACAACCTCGATGCGTTCGCTTTCGTCGTGTTGGCAGCGATTGCCATCCTCGCAGCAATCCTCGTTGTGACCTCCAAAGAGATCATGCACAGCGCATTCTATCTCGCACTGGTCTTCACTTGTGTTGCGGTCACCTACTTCTTCCTCAACGCGGAACTCGTGGGTGTCATCCAGATGATGGTCTACGTCGGTGCTATCACCATCCTCTTCGCGTTCAGCGTCATGCTGACCAGGAGGACGATCGTCGGAGAGGAGGATGAATAAGATGAACAGAAAGGCAGCAGCAATTCTGGCAATCACCATGATCGCAGCGATCTCCGCAATCGGTATCTTCACCGAGTGGAACGACTTCGGCTACGCCGACGATGTTCCAGAGGCCGGAGTGCCCTTCATGCCCGAGAACGGGGTACTTGCTGACAACTCGCTCAACAAGGTACTGTTCGAGACCTACGGTCCCGTCATAATCGTTCTTGGAATCGTGATGTTCACAGCAATGATCGCCGGAGTATGTATCTCCAGAGAGGAGGAGGATACCGATGATTGATATCTCGTTCTTCCTCGTATTCAGTGCGATCCTCTTCGGAATCGGTATGTTCGGACTCATCTCCTCCAAGAGGGGACTGGTCACTCTGATGAGCATCGAGCTCATGCTCAACGCAGCGAACATCAACTTCGTCGCATTCGCCTCCTACGGCGGACACACCGATGGAATGGTATTCGTCATCTTCACCATCGCGATCGCGGCGGCTGAGGTTGCAGTCGGTATCGCTCTCATGCTCAACGCATACAAGATCCAGAAGACGACCGAAGTCGACAAGCTCTCGACCATGAGGTGGTAATTTGATTGGTATACTCGATTATGTATGGCTCGTGCCCCTCGCCCCGGTCCTGTGCTTCGTCATCGCCGGATTCTTCGGAAAGAAGACTCCCCAGGGCGGAGGTTATATCGCGATCGCAGGTGCGCTCATCGCATTCATCATCGCGGCACTGGCCTCCTATGATTACTTCACAAGCGACTACTATGCGAACAACATCGCATACACTGTAGAAATGGAATGGATGGCAGTCGGTGAATTCAGCATCAACTTCGGTGTCTACATCGATACGCTGTCCTGCATCATGATGCTCTTCGCATCCTTCATCTCCACTCTGATCTTCATCTACTCGATCGGATACATGGATGACCAGGGTGTCAAGAAGACCAGGTACTACGCCGAGGTCTCCCTCTTCCTGACCGGAATGCTCGGGCTTGCTGTCTCCAGCAACTACCTCGAGATGTTCGTGTTCTGGGAGGTCATGGGTCTCTGTTCCTACCTGCTCATCGGATTCTGGAGCTTCACTCACCCCGAGGGTGATGAGGCTGCATTCAGAGCATCCTCTGCAGCAAAGAAGGCATTCCTCGTCACCCGTCTCGGTGACGTATGTCTGATGGCCGGACTCTTCGTCCTGCTCCACCTGTTCGGTTCCCTCGATTACGCGGACATCTTCAACTTCGATATCGCAACCGTCGACTCCAACATGTTGATGGTCGCCATCCTGTTGATGTTCGCCGGTGTCGTAGGAAAGTCCGCACAGTTCCCCTTGCACGACTGGCTGCCCGATGCGATGGCCGGACCCACCACAGTCTCCGCGCTCATCCACGCAGCAACCATGGTCAAGGCAGGTATCTACCTCGTTGCAAGGTCCTACCCGATCTTCATCCACTGCACCGATGCGATGATCATCGTCGCCGTCATCGGTGGTGTCACTGCGATCTACACAGCATCCATGGCACTCAACAACATGAACATCAAGAGGGTCCTCGCTTACTCCACTCTGTCCCAGCTCGGATACATGGTGCTCGCTCTCGGAGCAGGTGCCTACCTGATGTCCCTGGGTATCGAAGAGGGAGAGCCCGAGCTCATGCTCCTCGGAGGAGCCGGTTACGCAGCAGGTATCTTCCACATGATCAACCACGCGTTCTTCAAGGCGCTCCTCTTCCTGTGTTCCGGATCCGTCATCCATGCGGTCGGAACCGAGGACATGCGCATGATGGGAGGACTCAGGACAAAGATGCCGATCACCGCATACACCATGCTCATCGGTTCCCTGTCCATCGCGGGTATCCCCATTCTGAGCGGATTCTGGTCCAAGGATCTGGTGCTCGAGGCTGCATTCGCACCCTTCCACCACGGACTCGGAGCAGGTTCCATCTTCATGGTGCTGTTCATCCTCGGAATGATCACCGCTTTCATGACCGCGTTCTACATGTTCCGCATGTGGTTCATGACCTTCTGCGGAGAGCCCCGCGGCCACTGCCACGGTGAGTCTCCCAAGCCGATGACCGTACCTCTCTGCATCCTTGCAGTGTTCGCGGTCATCAGTGGTCTGTTCGTCGTGTTCGACGGATCGTACTACATCCTCGAATCCCTCCGTACCACCATCGACACCGTGATCCCCTTCCACACCGGAATGGAGATCGTCGAGGAGATCTTCACCGCAATCCCCACCTATGTGGCGCTTGTGCTGGCGGTCGTCGGTATCGGAATCGCTTGGAAGCTGTACGTCAAGACACCCTACGATGCTGAGGCATTCAAGCCCGAGAACCACGGTGCACTCTACAACTTCAACGCGAAGAGGCACTACTTCCCCGAGCTCTACAACTGGATCTCTTGGAAGTTCGGAGCCGGAGTCGCAAAGGGAGTCAACGCACTCGACGTCCATGTCGTCGACGGAACCGTCAACGGACTGTCCAACGCAGTCGTCGGCGGAGGAGAGGGTCTCAGCGCGGTCCAGACCGGATACGTCCGCGACTACGCTGGTCTCGTCGCAGTCGGGGTCATCTCGATCCTGGCAGTGTTCTGCCTGATCTTCCTTTACGGAGGCGGATTCTGATGGATATTCCAATTCTTTCCTTACTCGTAATCATACCCTTAATCGGAGCTCTCGCAACGCTCTTCATGGGCGGACAGAGGGCTGAAAAGGCAAAGTACGTAGCCGTAGCGTTCTCCGCGATCGTCCTTGCGCTCGCGCTGTACGTCACCTTCGTGGGATACAACAACATGGCGGACCTCGCTGATCTGAAGGAGTCCTATGTCTGGTTCAAGGCAGCCGGTCTTCAGATGAACATCATCTTCGCCATCGATGGCCTCAGCATCCTGATGGTCCTCCTCACAGCCATCCTCGTCTTCCTCGTCGTCATCTTCTCTTGGCACGAGGAGGACAAGCCCAACTACTATCACGCGCTCCTGCTCGCGATGGAGGTCGGACTCATGGGTGTCTACATGGCACAGGACTTCTTCCTGTTCTACATCATGTGGGAGGTCACCCTCATCCCGATGTACTTCATGATCTCTTGGTATGGAGGACCCCGCAGACACTACTCTGCGATCAAGTTCTTCATCTACACGCACGTGGCATCCGTCATCATGCTGATCGGAATCTTCGCTGTCGTGTTCCAGACCCAGATCGGTGCAGAGTACATCAGCTTCGCATTCGAGGCTGTCAGGAACGGCGCTACCCTGGCACCCGCATTCCAGACGTTCTTCTTCGGTCTGCTCTTCTTCGGATTTGCAGTCAAGATGCCCGTCCCGCCCTTCCACACATGGCTGCCCGACGCACACGTCGAGGCACCTACCGGAGGATCCGTCCTTCTGGCAGGAGTCATGCTTAAGATGGGATCCTACGGAATCATCAGGGTCTGCCTCGACAGCGCGATCTTCCCCGACGCAATGGCATTCTGGCAGCCCATCATGATCGGACTCGGAATCTTCGCCATGGTCTACGGAGCATACGCCTGTATCGCTCAGAACGACCTCAAGAAGATGGTCGCATACTCCTCCATCAGCCACATGGGAATGGTGCTGGTCGGTATGGGATGCAACTCCGTCATCGGCATCGAGTTCGCCATCTTCCAGATGTTCGCCCACGGAATCATCTCCGGTGTCCTGTTCATGGTCTGCGGTATCGCAGGTCACAACTTCGGTACCAGGGACATGCGTCTCCTCGGCGGACTCGCAGGAAAGTTCCCCGTATATGCACTGTTCATGATGTTCGGATTCATGGCATCCCTCGGACTGCCCGGTCTCATGGGATTCATAGCGGAGTTCGGTCTCCTCTTCGGACTTTGGGAATACCTGGTCTCCCAGGGACTCGAGGTCCTCATCGTATTCGGACTGCTGGACATGATGCTCACTGCAGGTTACTACCTCTGGGCTATGCAGAAGACCCTCTTCGGAAAGCTCACCGACAAGATCGATCTGACCCACTGCCACGACATCGCAAAGAACGAGGTCGCAGTGCTCGCAGTCCTCTGCGCACTGATCGCGCTCTTCGGTATCTGGCCGACACTGGCTCTCGACTTCGTGATGCCTTTCGCAGGAGCATTCTAAGGAGTGTGAAAAAATGGCTGAAATATTCGATTCACTCGCAACAACACTGGTCGACACCTTCAAGGAGGCGACCTTTGTACTGCCCGAGCTCATCGTGCTGATTGCAGCATTGATCGCACCCTTGGTGTTCTACCTCACGAAGAACGGCAAGATCGTTGCGGCAGTCTCGTTCGCACTGATTGCGGTCTCCGCTCTGGTCACGATGCTGCTCATGCACACCGTCACCTACGGTGTCGCAGCCTCCATGTTCGAGTTCGATGCATTCTCGTCACTGATGATGCTCCTCTTCATGGCGGTCGCGTTCCTGACCATCATGGTCTCCCCGTGCCACGTGGAGACCACCAAGCACGCCGGAGAGTACTACGCACTCATCTGTGCGATCGTTGCAGGTATGATGTTCGCGGCATCTGCGGCCAACCTCCTCGCGATCTTCATCTCCGTCGAGGTCGTCAGTATCTCCTCCTACGCACTGGTCGCTCTCAAGAAGAACGATCCCCGTGCGTCCGAGGCCGCAGTGAAGTACCTGATCATCGGAGCGTTCTCCACAGCACTCACACTGTTCGGAATGTCCATGATCTTCGGAGTCACCGGAACACTCGACATCGCAGAGATTTCCGCTATCGTACCCACCATGGCTGCCAACTGGGCATTCATCGTCGGTTGCATCGGAATGATCGCAGGTTACGGATTCAAGATCGCAGCAGTGCCGTTCCACTCCTGGGCACCCGATGTCTATGAGGGAGCATCCACCCCTGTGTCCGGATTCCTCGCCACCGCATCCAAGAAGATGGGATTCGCAGTACTGTTCAAGATCTTCTTCGCGCTGTTCATCATCGGCAGCACCGGGGTCTTCACTCTTGAGTTCCAGTACGTCTTCGCCATCATCGCGGCCTTCACCATGACCGTCGGTAACGTCGTGGCGATCTCCCAGAGCAACATCAAGAGGATGCTCGCATACTCGAGTGTTGCACAGGCAGGATACATCATGATCGCTCTCGCTGTCATGAGCCAGTACGCCACCACCGGAGCACTCTTCCACATGTTCACCCACGTGGTCATGAAGGGAGGAGCGTTCATCATCGTGGCCGCCCTGATCACTGCCGGACTCGGTGAGAAGATCGAGGATTACAAGGGACTCGCAAAGAGGGCACCTCTCGTCGCAGCGGCGATGATGCTGTTCCTGTTCTCTCTTGCAGGTATCCCTCCTCTCGCAGGATTCACCTCCAAGTTCGTGCTGTTCTCCGGTGCGATCTTCGTCAACGGTGCAGTCTCCATGCAGTGGATGTGGCTCGCTCTCATCGCGGTCCTCAACTCTGCCATCTCCCTGTACTACTACGCACGTGTAGTCAAGGCGATGTACATCGAGAAGCCTGCCTGCGAGGACAAGGTCTCCGTACCCAAGCCCTTCATGGTCGCCATCCTCCTCTGTGTGATCGGTGTCATCGTTCTCGGAGTCTACCCCGAGTACCTCATCGACCTCTGCAGTAAGGCAGCG
>CALYUZ010000045.1 GCA_945492685.1 uncultured Methanomassiliicoccaceae archaeon
AGTCCATACCGAGTCCGAGGCAGATGACGAACAGGACGATGGGCACGATCCAGACCACATCGGTGGACAGGGCGTGTACGAACAGCAGCTGCACCATTCCGAGTGTCCAGACGACGCTCATCAGGATGGTCGCCAGGGACCTGATCGGCGTGAGGTACGACCCGAGCACGAAGAACAGGAGCACATAGATCAACAGGATGACCCCCAGCTCGATCCAGTGGAACTCACCGTTCACGACGTCGGAGATATCGGAAAGCTTTGCCACGGTACCGAGGACCCATGAATCGACGATCCATGCGTACTGGTCGTCCTCCCTGAGCTCGGAGATCGTGTCCCTGATCGTTCCGACCGATTCCATAGATGTGGTGGACATGGGCTCATCCTTGACGATGACCATCAGCTGCACGTAAGTACCGTCGTTGGAAACGAGTCCGGCACCCACGTTGACGGCATAGTCGATCAATGATGCTACAGGGACCTGCATCGTAGCACTCAGGGGGAGCATGGTGTCGGGAGCGAGGTTCCATCCGAACTTCTCGAAGAACTGCTCCAACTGCAGGGACACCATATCGGGAAGCGCCGTGAGGGCGGCCCTGTTGACCATCTCCGGGGTGATCGCTGATGCGGGGACACCTTTCTCAAGGATCGCCTGGTATGCCATACCGTAGACTGCGGACCATGCGGTGGGTCCAAGAGCATAGCTGACATTGTCGTCTTCGGAGGCTATCCTCTGGGAAACCGCGGAGAGGCCCTTCAGGTATGCGGGGTTGGTCCATGTGAGCACACCAACATCATCCGAGATCTTGGTGACCTGGGCGATTGGCGACTCCAGCTGGAGGAGTGCATAGGTCGGCATGATCAATCCGCCGTCTGTGTTCGATGTCACGGCATCCACACCATCGCGGGCATCGCTGTCGGGCATGACGCTGACCATGTCGAACGAATCCTCGGATGTCAGTGCGACATATCCCAGGGGGACCGTCAGAAGGATGGCCACGACCACTATGGGTGCAGCGTGCTTGGTGGAGAACCTGCCGGCACGTGTGAAGTACCTCTTGCTGAAATCGACGAGCTTTCCGTATGCGCCACTGCGTTCCTTGCTTCCGGACCTGTAGGAGTCGATCGTCCTGGGCCAGAAGACCCTGTCACCGAGGACCGCGAGGATGGCGGGGATCAGGGTGAGTGCGGCCAGCATGGCAACGACGATTCCGATGGCGAGCACGATGGCCATGGATGAGACGAGACTGTACGAGCAGAGGGACATGACGGCGAATCCGATGATCACCGCCAGACCGGATGTCATGACGGACTCCCCTGCCCACTTGATGGCCTCGGTGACCGCCTCGGGCTTCTCCTTGCCCGCCTTGCGCTCCTCTCTGTACCTGGAGATGATGAAGATCGAATAGTCACAGCCGGCTCCGAGCATGGAGACCAGCACGATGGTCTTGGTGATGTAGAAGATGTCGAACATCTGACCGAGTGCGAACATCAGTGCGAGGACCAATCCGTATGCGCCTCCCACCACGAGCGGGGGTGCGAGTGCGGTGACAAGGGTCCAGAAGAATAGTCCGAGCAGGAGCAGGATCAGGAGGATCGACAGGGGATCGATCTTGGCCACATCGGCATTGGCACCCTGCATCGTGTCGTATGTGATGGCGGTACCGCCCGTGATGTAATGGGCCATATCGGCGAGGCCAGCATCCTCCATGGACTTGGACACGACATCCCTGATGTTGCCGATCTCGTCCATCGCATCGATGTCTCCGAAATCGATGAGGACCATGAACACACCGTTCTCGGCACCATCGCTGTTGAAGGCACCCATGACGCTGTACGTCACATCTTCACCGTATCTCTCGGCGATGTTGGAACCCAAGGTCCCCGATGCCAGCAGTTTACGCTCTATGTCGGACAGTTGGGACTGGCCCTCATAGGGGATCACCAGGACGGTATCCACATTCAGACCGCCTTCGAAATGCTCTGCGACGATATCTGCCCCCTCGGTTGCCTCGGAGGTGAAACCGCCCATGTTTGTCATATCGTAGCTGAGGACCTCCTCGGCCTGGGCTGCGAACGGGAGCGCCACCAGTATGGCGACGATCCAGACCGCGATCATGGCCTTCGGATGTTTCAGAACGAATTTCGAGTAGTTCTCAAACATGATTTCACTTGAGCGCGCTCAAATTTAGTATGGTATATAATAGTTTTGAACATGCTCAAAAATAACACCGAAGCTTCGGGCGGATACGTGGGAACCGGGTGAAAGAACCATTTTATACCGTGCAAAACCTGATTGCAGGATGTCTCAATGACAGGACGATACGATGGATGGAAGGCGCGTGAGAGGCAAGGCCGAGAAGACCGAGGAGCTCAAGCGCCGTATCATGGATGTGTCCGTGGAACTTTTCCTGGAGAACGGATACGAAAAGACCACCACCCGTCAGATCCTGCAAAAGGCAGGCATCCTCAACGGTAGCCTCTACAACATCTACCATGGGAAGGAGGAGATCTTCGCGGACATCATCGCCGAGGCCCTGGACGATTCCGTCAGGGAATCGGAGAAGCTCCTTGTCAACCCCACGTTCCTGGACACCATAGGGTTCCCCATCATACTGGAGATCTATGTGTCCTTCAGGTCGCCCCGCATAGCTGAGTTCCTCTCCGTGGCCCACGGGAAATGGGATGTCATGCAGAGGATCCTGGGCATGATGCAGAGATGGATAAGGGACAGGGATGTGGACAACCTGATCGACACGGAATCCGATGAGTTCAGGGTCCGCATGTACATGTGCCTGGGTGCGATGGGAAACATTATTGAGGCCATCCACAGGGATCCGAACTCCGTCTCCGAGAAGGATGTCATCATGATCCTGGTCAGGATGCTCCTGGAAGTGTTCGACCTCCCCACCGATGGGATGGAATCCAAGATCAGGGACATATACGAGGCCATAGACGGCAACGACATCGTGGTCTGCGGCATCCACCTGTGACGTCCGTCCCGTCTGAGCCAACTTTTATCAGACACATAGCGCTAGTCCGGAACATGAAGAAAGAGATGAGTTCCTTCGATGTCCGTTCGGTCGTGACCGAGCTCTCGGTCCTCGAGGGCGCACACATGGACAAGATCTTCCACTGGGGCGCAGGCAACGTGCTCTTCCGCTTGAACATACAGGGCGAGGGTAAGAAGGAGCTCTTCTTCAAGGACAAGAAGTGGCTGTACTCCCCGGATGTGAAGCCGGAGACACCGACCATGCCGACATCGTTCGCATCCTTCCTCAGGAAGTACATCGACAACGCCCGTGTCGGAAAGGTTATGCAGGTGGGGTTCGACAGGGTCGTGGACATGGAGCTGTTCAAGTCCGACGGGACATACCACCTCATCTTCGAGATGTTCGGAGGAGGGAACGTCCTACTCGTCAAGGATGGGGTGATCCAGAACTGCCTTATCCAGAAGACATGGAGGGACCGTGCCACCCGTCCCGGAGAACAGTATCTGCCGCCCAAATCCAGATTCGACCCCACCGTTTCGACGGAGACGGATTTCATCGCATCCTTCCGTTCCTCGGATGCAGACTGCGTCAGGACGTTGGCCACATCGGTGAACCTCGGGGGACAGTATGCCGAAGAGATCTGCAAACGCATCGGGATCGACAAGAACACGCCCGCATCGGAAGTGGGCGATGATGTCGTCTCGCAGATGTACACCGCCATGAGAGGCATCGTGGAGAAGGTGCTTGATGTTCCGGAACCAACCGCGTACATCAAGGACGGGAAGATAGAGGACTTCGCACCCATAGAGATGGTGTCCCACGAGGACATGGAATCCAAACGCTACGAGACCATGTCCAAGCTCATCCACGCCTACATGGAGCAGATCTCCGACGAGGAAGAGGAGGCATACGTAGACCCCGAGATCGAGAAGCTAAACAGGAGGATCTCCAAACAGGAGGAGACCCTGGACGAGTACAACGTCCAGTGCGACGAGCTCCGCAGGAAGGCCGAGGCACTCTACACCGATTATCAGAACGCCAACGACCTGCTCAACGTCTTGATGGAGCAGTCCGTCAAACTCACATGGGAGAAGCTCAGGGCCGGAGCGATGAAGATCCCGTACGTGAAGGACATAGATCCGTCCAAGAACATGGTCACAGGTGTGTTCGCCGGGGAGACGGTCACCCTCGACTACACCAAGGGCATCGATGCCAACGCATCCGACATCTAGCAGAAAGGGAAGGATGTGGGGGAGAAGGCCAAGCGTGCCAAGGAGGCCCTAGAGGAGAGCCGTGCGGAACTGGCCAAGAAGCAGAAGGGTATCGACAAGGCGAAGGCCCTGGCCGCTGGAAAGGCACAGCCCACGAAGCAGTTCTGGTTCGAGAGATACAAGTGGTTCATATCCTCCGGCGGAAGACTGGTCATCGCCGGAAAGGATGCCCACAGCAACGACAACATCGTCAAGAAGCATCTGAAGGACGGGGACCTGTACGCCCACGCCGATGTCCACGGAGCACCTTCCGTCATCGTCAAGGATGGCGCAAAGGCCGACAACGATGAACTCAGGCAGGGATGCCAGTTCGCCCTGGCCCAATCCAAGGCCTGGATAGCCGCATTGTCCGAGGGAAGCGCATTCTGGGTATATCCGGACCAGGTCAGCAAGACCCCCAATCCGGGAGAGTTCGTCCCCAGAGGGGCTTTCATCATACGTGGTAAGAGGAACTACGAGTACCACCTGCCTATCGAACTCGTGGTCGGAGAGATCTACTATCAGGGCGCCAGGAAGGTCATGTGCGGTCCCGCGGAATGCTTCAAAGACTGCGACAGGTACTTCGTCATCCGTCCGGGACGCGGAAAGGGAGGACGCAAGTCCAGCGAGATGGCAAAGAGGTTCCAGGTCCCAGAGGAGGAGATCTCCAGGATCCTCCCGCCCGGCGATGTGGAGATAATCCGCGAGGTCTGGCCTTCCGACGTGGCAGTCGAAGAATGATAGAATAGCAACCATTAACTAGGGGGTAACTGGCTACGGGGTCGATTTTTGACCATGCTCAAATATAAGGGCGCCGACAGCCGGCGATCCCCAAACACCGTTTATTCGTGTACCCACACCGATTGTTCCGACAAAGGTATTTATCCAGGTATTATCGGGAGGAATGCAGTATGAACTGCATGTGATGAACATGTCAGAGACAGCAAGCAAAGTCAACCTGTTCGGGCTGATCGGTTTCATCGGAACCATCATCCTGATCGTCGGCGTCTTCCTGAACTGGGTCACCCTTGACTACAATATCATCATCACCAAGGGATCCGAGTCAGTCACCGGATGGACCATCTTCAACGATGCCGATTACAAGGACGTCTTCGAATACGCCTACGCACCCATCGTCGCACTCGTCTGCGGAGTGATCAGCCTGATCACCACCCTCCTGCCCATCGTCTACAAGAACGAGAAGGTCACCAGGGCCCTCGGAATCGTCACTCTGATCCTTGCCGTCGTCGCCATCGTCATCGGCTTCCTGTTCTACGGAGGAGTCGGAGACAGCATAGAGATCCTCGGTATGAGCGCATCCGTCGGAGTCGACATCGGATTCTGGCTGTGCATGGTCGGAGCGATCATCACCGCTATCGGTGGAATCGTCGACATCCTGAAGAACAAGGCATAAACACCATCATAGGGCCTTCGGGCCCACTTTTTTTTTGCAATCACCCGTCTCTGAGAACAGGGGTTCTATGAACATCTGAAGATGGAAAGCAACAGCTATCTGTCACAAAAACCATCGGAAAAATGATGGTGCCCGCGCCGGGATTCGAACCCGGGTCAAAAGATCCGCAATCTTGCAGGATATCCAAGCTACCCCACGCGGGCAATTCTGCGGAAACCGATTAAGGTTTAAGGCGTTTTTATGCCTCAGGGTGAGACAGGTAGCGGGTGATGTATCCTGCGATCCTGTTCCTCATTGTCACCGATGAGACATCAGTGAGAGTGCTGACCATTTCCTTGTTGCCCTCAAAATCCTTGCTGAATGCCTGAGGATATTTGTTGATCAACTCAATGGATACTCTCTTGATGTAGGTGGGTCTGATTCTTCCCATATCTTTCACCGAGTGAACCCGATTATGGGGATGCCCTATTTATAGGTACCCCTCCCAGGCCATGCCTGTCAATGGACGGTTTCCTCAGACAGACGTCTCAGGACCTCGATTTTCTCACGGGGGATATGACAGTACCCCCCGGGATTCTTGTCTAGATAATGCTGGTGGTACTCCTCTGCAGGAGAATAGAATGTCAGAGGTCCGCACTCGGTGTGGAACTCCGAATGCTTCGGAGCCTCCTTCCCGAAGTATCTCCTCACCCTGTCCGCGGAGTCGTCATCAACCCAGTACACGCCCGTCTGATACTGGATGCCGCGGTCGTTCCCCTGTCTCCTCTCCTGCGTCGGATCTATCAGGAAGAAGAACGACCAGAGGATGCGCTCCAATGGGATGATATCGGGATCATAGACGACCTTGACGGTCTCCCTGTACCCGAACCTTCCCGAGCAGACGAACATGTAATCC
>CALYUZ010000046.1 GCA_945492685.1 uncultured Methanomassiliicoccaceae archaeon
AGATCCTTGGACCAGAATCCGCTGAAGAACGGGAATCCTGCGATGGACAGGGATCCGAGCAGCATGGTGATCGAGGTGATCTTCATGTGCTTGGCGAGTCCGCCCATCTCGCGCATGTCCTCGGTTCCGACAGCGTGGATGACGGATCCGGAACACATGAACAGCAGGGCCTTGAAGAAGGCGTGGTTCATCATGTGGAAGCATCCAGCGGTGAATCCGGCGGTACCGGCGGCGATGAGTGCTGCGCCCTCGGCGTCACCCATGTTCATTCCGAGCGCGATGAGGTATCCTCCTGCTCCGAGAGCGAGGATCATGTAACCGAGCTGGGAGATGGTGGAGTAAGCCAGGACCTTCTTGATGTTCATGTTGTTGAGTGCCATGGTGGCCGCGATGAATGCGGTGATTCCTCCGATGATTCCGACGAACAGCATGACGTCGGGGCACTGGACGAACAGGGGGTATCCCCTTGCGACGAGGTAGACTCCCGCCTTGACCATTGTTGCCGCGTGGATAAGTGAGGACACAGTGGTGGGTCCTGCCATCGCATCGGGCAGCCAGTCGTGCAGGGGGAACTGAGCGCTCTTTCCGATGACTCCTCCGAAGACGAGGGCCATGGCGAGCATGAGCATGTTGGAATCGACGTTCGCGATGTTCGCGGGGTCGAAGAGTGCGGCGTAGTCGAGGCAGTGGAACTGGCCGAGCAGGATGAAGAGTCCTGCCATGAGGCAGACATCTCCGAGACGTGTGACCAGGAATGCCTTCTTTGCTGCGGATGCCGCGTTGGCGGATGCAGCGTCCCCATCGGGGTGCCTGAAGGACCAGAATCCGATCAGCAGGTAGGAACAGAGTCCCATGACCTCCCAGAAGATGAACATCTCGAGGAAGTTGCTGGAGACGATGAGTCCGAGCATTCCGGTGAGGAACAGGGAGACCTCGGCGTAGTACCTGGTCTTCCTTGCGCCCTGGTCTCCCATGTATCCGATGGAGTAGATGAAGATCAGGGTGGAGATGAACGACGAGAACAGCATCATCAGACAGGTGAGGCCGTCCACGTAGTATCCGAGGTTGAGCACATAGTCGGTGGATCCAGGGATGATGAACCACTGGATGGACTCTGTGATGGGTGTGGGGTATGCATCGCCGGTGAGATACTCGTAGGAGATCAGCACGGCGAGGATGCATGAGATGAGAGCTCCGGCTATTGCGATGTAACCGCCCTTCTCAGGAGTCTTCCTTCCGGCAAGACCGATGATCAGGAAGCAGAGCATGGGGACAAGAGGCACGAGCCAGGTGTATTCTATGAACATCCTTACCACCTCAGTGTCCTGAGCTCGGCGTCGTCGAGCTCTGTTGTCTTCTTGTTCTTGTACGCGTTGAGCAGGATGGCGATACCCACGGCAACCTCTGCGGCTGCGACGGAGATCGTCATGACGACGAATGCCTCTCCGAGGATGTCACCGCTGAATGCACCGAACGCGATGAAGTTGATGTTGGCTGCGTTGAGCATGAGCTCGATGCACATGAGCACGATGATCGCGTTGCTCTTTGTGATCACTCCGTATGCTCCGATGGCGAACAGAATCGCTGCGAGGACGAGGAAGTACTCAATTGGAATCATCTTTCTCAACCTCCTCCCTTGCGATACAGACTCCTCCGACCATGGCACCGAACATGAGGATTGCCAGGGGCACGAGGACCAGTCCGTACTTCTCGAAGACTGTGTATGCGAGGCTGTTCTCCTTCAGGTCACCGTTCTCATCATAGATGCTGTCAGGTGCTCCCGGCTTCGTGCTGATGTCGGGAAGGGAGATGGGCGAATCGCTCTCCGTGAAGTCGTCCCAGTTGACTGTGGCGATACCTGCAACGAGAACCGCGAGAAGGACAACAGCCACTGCTGCTCCAACTGCCGTTTTCTTGTTCATTCGTCGCCCTCCTTTTTCATAATATACCTTCTAGTAAGCATGATACTGAATGCGAACAGGATGGTGATGGCTCCGACGTAGACCAGGATCTGCACAACTCCGATGAACTCCGTCTCGAGGAAGAAGTACACGAATCCCACACATAGGAACACCAGTGCAAGATAGAACGCACTGTGGACGACCTCTTTGTCCGTGACGACATAGATCGCTGCGAGCACTGCGATGGCTGCGAGGATCATGAATGCCACGAGGTCCAGGTTGTCCAGGAGGTATGCTCCGAAGTCGAGGAGACCGAACCATACTGCGTAAATCAAATCGATGAGTGCGTCAAGCATCACAGCACCTCCTTGATCTGAAGTGCGTCCTTGGGGCAGTCAAGCACGCAGTTGCTGCAGCAGATGCACTTCGAGTTGTCGATGACCGGACGGAGGATGGGCTTGCCCTTGTCGTTGACTCCCTTCTCGACCATCTCGATGGCGTTGACGGGACAGACCTTGGCGCACTTCTTGCATCCGATACATTTGCTGTCTGTGAGCTCGGGCCTGTCGAGATCGAAGAAGGACACACGCCTCTCGGGGTTTCCGTTCTCGATATCGGAGGGCAGGGTGACCTCCAGCTTGACCTCCATGCCCGGAGTGGTTCCCTCATAGTTGAGTCTCCTGGGGCCATAGAGCAGGTCGTACCTGGTGTACTCGGCGAGCTCGTAGTCGGGTGTCACGGTCATAGCGTCCAGGGGACAGTACTCGGCACAGTATCCGCACATGGCGCATCTTCCGAGGTTGACCTGGGGCCTCATGACGGGCTTCCCCTCGTCGTCGGGCACCTCGATCAGCTTGATACAGGCTGTGGGGCACATACGGACGCACATACCGCATCCGACGCACTTGTCGAACCTGAGTCCGGGGCGTCCGCGGTAGTTGTCGGGGATCCACTCCTTCTCGTAGGGATACAGGATGGTCATGGACCTGTGTGTGACAGTCTTGGCGAAGAGCTTCATGACGGCCCAGCAGGGTTTGAGGACCCACAGGCTCTTGGCCAGGTTCTTTGGATATTTGTCAAGATATTTCATAGCCATCAGAACACACCTCCGACCTTGAGCAGCAGGACGATTGCCAGGTTGATGACGGACAGGGGCATGAAGACCTTCCATCCGATGTTCAGGATCTGATCCGTCCTCACACGAGCGAGAGCGCATCTGATGAGGATCATGAAGAAGAACACGAGGTAGGACTTCAGCAGGAACACGATCTCGGGGATAGGTCCGTTTCCGATGAAGGGAAGTGTCCATCCACCGAGGTACAGGATCGCGAACATGGAACAGGAGACGGATCCCCTCATGTAATCTCCGAGCATGATAAGTCCCCACTTCATTCCGGCGTACTCAGTCTGCCATCCTTCGACCAGCTCGGCCTCTGCCTCTGCGATATCGAAGGGGACACGCTCGGCCTCTGCGGTTGCGCAGAAGAAGAATGTGATGGCTCCGATGATCTGGGGGATGATGTACCAAACTGTCTCGTTCTGGGCGTTGACGATGTCTCCGATGTTGAAGCTGCCAGCGAGGAGTGCGGTTGTGGCGATCAGGATGAGCATGGGGACCTCGTAGGAGATCATCAGCTCAGCAGCCCTCATTCCTCCGATAAGGGAGTACTTGTTGTTCTGAGCCCATCCGGACACGAGGATCAGGAAGGGTGCGAGGGCGAAGAACGCCATGATAATCAGGAGTCCGGTCTGGTAGTCCACGACGAACCATCTCTGGGACAGGGGGACCATACAGAGGACAAGGACGGAAAGTCCGACGATGAGCGAGACGCACCACCAGTAGGTCATCTTGTCGACCTTCTTGGGTGCGGTGTTCTCCTTCATGAAGGTCTTGAGACCATCCGCGACACACTGGAGGAATCCTTTCATTCCGACCATTGTTCCGCGTCTATCCATCATCCTTCCGAGGCACTTACGCTCCATCCACAGGACGATAAGCGTGCTCACGAAGGCGATGATGAAGATCAGGAGCATGAAGATGAGCAGACCCATCAGGGTGCTGGTGGCATCGCAGACCAACCATGTAGACACGGGGTTGCCGGGGAAGATCAGGTTGATGAGCCAAGCGATGGCCCCTCCAAGGATCTCCCACAGTTTGTAACCGATGTCGAAAGGCAGGTTGTATGTATCGACGAACGGGTAGTAGGGATTCTTCATGGGATCATTGAACACGATCCAATCCAGAATGCTGCTGTACTCTTGTACCATCGATAATCACCTGTCGGTCTCTCCCAGACACATGTCGATCTGGGCGAGGATGGCGGGAACATCCGCGATCCTGCATCCGAGACACATTGCCTTGGAAGTGGATACGTTCGTGAAGATAGGGCTGCGGACCTTGAGCCTGTAGGGCTTGTCGGTTCCGTCGGATACGAGGTACATCAGGGACTCTCCACGGGGGTCCTCGAGCCTGGTGAATGCGGTTCCGGCAGGGACCTTGGAGGGGGTCTTGATCCTGTAGGGTGCGTTCTTTCCGAGGGCCTGGATCTTCTTGACGGCCTGCCTGATGATGTCGCAGGACTGGAACATCTCCTCGATACGGATCATGTACCTGGAGTAGGAGTCTCCCTTTGTCAGAACGGGGACCTCGAAGTCCACCTGGTCGTAGTTGTCGTAGGGGTCGTCACGGCGTATGTCGAAGTCGACACCGCAGCCTCTCATTGCGGGTCCGGTGAGTCCCATGTTGGCGCACTGCTCGCGGGTGAGGAAACTGATGTCCTTCATCCTTGAGACGAAGATCGATGAGTCATCGATGAGTGCGATGATATCCCACATGGCCTTCTCGAACCTGTCGACGGCCCTGATGATGTCCCTGTCGAAGAGCTCGGTGGTGTCGTTCCTGACTCCTCCGATACGGGGGTAGTTGGTGGTCATCCTTGCTCCGCAGAGCTTGACGTTCAGGTCGAGGAAGAACTCCCTCTCCCTCATGCACCACAGGAACACGGTCAGGTTACCGAGGTCGGTTCCGACCGCTGCGAGCCACATCAGGTGGGACTGGATACGGCAGACCTCGTCCGCCACGATCCTTATGTATTTCGCTTTCTCGGGGATGTCGATTCCCAGAGCCTTCTCCACTGTCATGCAGTAGAGGTGTGTGTAGGTCATGGACGCCGCATAGCAGAGACGGTCCGCCATGGGGATGATCTTGGGGTAGGTCCTGTTCTCGGTCTCCTTCTCCCAACCGCGGTGAAGGTATCCGACGATGGGCTCCGCATCCGTGACGATCTCTCCGTCCAGCTGGACCTTGAGTGTCCAGAGTCCGTGGGAGAAGGGGTGCTGAGGTCCCATGATGACCCACATCTTGTCGGTGTCCATCCTGTCTTCCATTTCTTTAACGGGTACAATAGAGTCGGTCATCATTCAGACCCCCTGAGCTTGTACGACTTTCTGAAGGGGAAGAACTCGTAGGTGTCGGGCGTGAGGAGCCTCTGGAGCTTGGGGTGGTTGTCGAAGACGATACCGAAGAGCTCCCAGGTCTCCCTCTCGTGCCAGTTGGCACCTTCCCAGATGGGTGTGACGGACTCGATGTGGAGGTCGTCAGCGGGGATGTCGACAGAAAGTTCGATCATAACGCCGGTGTAGTAGTTGGTGAGGTGATAGACGACAGTCATGTGGTCTACGTAGTCCACTCCGATGACGGTAGAGCAGTGCTCGAAGGTCAGGTTGTCGTGGATGTACTTGCACACCTGGAAGGAGTTCTCGCGGGGAGCAGTGGCATAGACTCTGCGGGTCTCGGTCCTGGTGACGTTGACGCAGGGGCAGTCGCTGTTCAGTTTGGAGACGATCTCCTCGACGGTGGGCTTCTGAAGAACTTCGGCCATCCTCAGTCCTCCATGAAGACTCCTCTCCTGAAGTAGCTCTCGATCTTCTTCTGGAGAAGCATGAATCCGTCAATCATCGCATCGGGACGCGCGGGGCATCCGGGTATGTAGATGTCCACGGGCACGATCTGGTCGAGACCCTGGACTGTGTTGTAGGAATCGTACCAGGGACCACCGGAGATGGCGCACTCTCCCATGGCCACAACCCACTTGGGGTTGGGGATCTGCTCGTACAGACGCCTGAGGTCGGGGCGGATCTTCTTGGAGATCCATCCGTTGACCAGCAGGATATCGGTCTGCCTGGGCGAGGAACGGTAGATCATTCCGTAACGCTCGGCATCATACCTGGGTGCAGATGCGGCTGCCATCTCGAGTGCGCAGCAAGCGAGACCCCAGTGCAGAGGGTGCATGGAGTTCTTCATTGCCCACGACCAGATGGGTCCTGTCAGCGAGTCCACAGTCTTTTTCGTTCCAGAGCTGAGGAGGTCATTGATCATGGCGTTGGACCACGACATGAACTCGTCAGCACTCATGGCTACAGCATGGGGGTAAAGGCTCATATCCATATGGTTTCCTCCTTTTTCAGAGCGTATGCGACCCCGAGAATCAGAATTCCGAAGAACATGACCATCAGGAGCTGTGCGGCGGCCGAGAGGCCAGAAAATGCAACAGCCCAGATCATCAAGAACGTCGCGACCAGGTCAAATACCACAAAAATCAACGCAAAAGCGTAGTACTGGAACCTGAACTGGACGTGAGC
>CALYUZ010000047.1 GCA_945492685.1 uncultured Methanomassiliicoccaceae archaeon
ATCGTCCGTGGTAACTTGGATATAGTCATCGACGGAGATCGGACACGATGGGATTCCGCATCACTTTGCTGGGAACCGGCGGTGGAAGGCACACCACCATGTATCAGGTCAGATCCACGGGCGGTATGCTCATCGAACATGACGGGAAACGTCTGCACGTGGACCCTGGACCAGGGGCCCTGACGAACATGCACAGGATCCATTACGATCCTACCCTCACGGATTCCGTCGTGATATCCCATTGCCATCCCGACCACTATTCCGATGCGGAATCGGTGATCGAGGGGATGACCCGCGGAGGGTGGACCAAGAGGGGACACATCTACGGATCCCCCACTGTGATCGAGGGGGAGGGCAACCTCGGACCCTGTCTCTCACCCTATCACCTGGGTGTGGCCGATGGATACTCCGTTTTCAGACCGGGGGACATCCTGGACATAGACGGCATGAAGGTGGACATAACCAAGGCAATCCACAGCGACCCCACCAACGTGGGATTCAGATTCCACACGGACCACGGGATCGTGTCATATGTCAGCGACACGGAGTACACGGACGAGATCGCGGACCAATACATCGGTTCACGCGTGCTCATCCTCCCGGTGACGACCCCGATGGGCAACAGGATAAAGTATCATCTGTGCACCGACGATGCCCTCACGTTCATCGACAGGGTGAGACCCGAACTGGCCATATTCATCCACCTCGGAGTGGTGATCCTCAAAAGGGGAGCGGACTCCCAGGCAGCGATGGTACAGGATGCGACGGGCATCCGCACGATAGCGGGAAGGGACCTGATGGTCCTGGAAGTGGGCGAGGAATTGAGGATATCCGACGCCGAGAGGTTCGACGACGATTGGATACCCCCGTCATCACCCTGACACGGGATAGAACCCTGCGTATCCCCAGAACGTCTTCTTGTCCAGGTTGCCGTTCCCGCCGGCAAGGTATCCTACGGGCAGTTGTCCGCGGATGGTCTCCACAGAACGGTACAGGGTGTCACCGAACACCGGGTTCCCGGAATCATCGAATCCTGTTATCCCGTACGCATAGGAGAGCTTGTAGTAGGAATAATCGACCAGCACCCTCTCCTGGAAATCATCGATGACGACACCCGCGAACACATGGCCGGAATGACCGCCCATGGCGGCTTCGTACCCAGCGGCTATGTACAGGGAACAGAGAAGCGCGGATGTATCCTCACAATCCCCGATACCATGGTAGAGGGTCTCCAGGGGAACGCACCAATACTCGTCGGAACCCCAGACGTAGTAGTCGTAACTCTTACCCGTGACCGAGGATGGATACTTGATACCGAGCTGCACGAAACATGCGAGGAAATCAGCATAGTCCTGTCTATCGCCGATATCACCGCCGACACGGATGTACTCGTTCCTGAGCGAGGATTCCAACGAACGCACGGTGTCATCCAAAACCACCAGTTCGGACAGAGATGTGAACGGCATGTAGGTGTGGGAGGAGATCATCTGTCTGTTCCATACCCTGTTGGAATCGCAGGCATCCATGAAATCCCTCACAGGTATGGAGACGGTGACCGATACGGTCTGCACGGAATCATCCGACCTGTATTTCCAGGAGAATGTACGTTCCACATCCCCGGCTATGCGGACCTCGAACTCCTCTTGACCGACCGTTATGACATATCCTCCCGGTGACAGGTCCAGATGGTCGGACGTCACATACTCCCCGCTGTATTCGGTGTAACGGTCCTGCATGAATGTGTGGTACATGTCGAACACATGCCACATCACCGTCTCCCCTGCAGACAGCACGTTCTCCTCTAGGTCCAATGTGAATCCGTCGGGGATGACATTGTCGAAAGGATAGTCCTCCGGATCGTCGGGGATGATGGGATCGTCGGGGGACGGAGGGGAATCGGGAACATCGATGACACCGGAACCCAGAAGAGCCGCGATGATCATCAGGATGACCGAAAGGATCGACACTGACATGACGGAACCGCGGCTCATCCGGTCACCTCCGGAGAGAAGACATGATGCGGGATGAATGCGACCTCATCAAGAGATGAAACCTCTCTGTTCGTGCTAGGGGATACGTAACCGACGGGCACGGACTTGGAGTAGGTGGTCTCACAGAAATATAGATTGCACTCGTGCCCCGGGATCCTCTTGGCCGTGAACACCGTTCCTTGCGGAGGAACCCTCTGACCGAAGCTCTCCAGTTCCACACCCACCAGCATATGACCGGGGATGGTTGCTATAGCGGAATCATAACCTGCTGCGGAGTATATGGAGCACAGGAGGAACGATGTGTCCTCACAATCACCCTGGTTGTGGAACAGGGCCTCCATGGGATATGCCCAGTATTCCTTGGAACCGTACAGGTACAGATCCGCACTGCCATCCTCGTCATCCTCCGTATACAAGCCGTTGGAATGGATGACCGACGGAGGATAGGTGATGTTGCATTGCACGAAGGATAGGAGGTAATCCGCATACCTCTGATCGCTCAGGGATGCGCCGTTACCGTACACCTCCCTGTATGCGTCGGCAAGGGCATCCGTCAACCTGAGGATGGATGCATCCACCTGGACGAACCTCGAATCCCCCAATGTGGGCATCTGCCAACGGATGGTGTCGGAATCGGAATACCTCAGATACTCATCCAATGTGAACGAGAACTCCAAGGAGAACGTCCTGGCCTCTCCGTCAAGCGTCGCCGTCCACATGTAGCTGTTCACGATCGTGCCTTTCACGATGAGGGATCCGAATGCTATCGCCTTTCCATCGACCTTGAGCGTCACCAAATACTCCCCCGGCCCGGGCAACAGGTTACGGCCTTCTACAGGATTGAAACCGCGTTCAACGAAGGAATCGCCGGATGAGACGAGATGTGATGCATGGAGGTCCTTCACATACCAAACGGCACCGTCCCCGTCATACACGAGACCGTCTCCGACGATGAGGATGTCGTCACGGACAAGGTCGCCCGTTACGGTCACATTCCCCTGGGTCCTCTGTGGGACCTCATCGTCGTCATACAGGATGATGCAGGCGGTCACGACGAGTATGGCGACCAGAAGCACGGCGATGATGGGCTTCGACAGATCCCTTGAACGGACCGTTCCCTTCGGCTGGGACCTGGAGACGGGTGGATCCACGGGTGCACCGCATCCGCTGCAGAACCTCGCCTCAGATGGAAGCTCCCTCCCGCACATGCGACAGAACATGGGACTCGATGACTCCGCGCATTCTTAACGGTGATGGCCGGACACTCAGAGGATCTCCCACTCGATAACGACCTCGTCCGTGAACTCCAGCTTCTCCGGGACCATGTCCCCGGAACCGTTCACCGACCTGTCGCACATCATGACAGCCCTCCTCCCGTCCTCCCCGTAACGGATCGAGACGATGTCTCCGAGACCGACACCCGCCGCCGAAGCGATCTGTCCTGCCTTGCATACGGCATCGGAGACCGCCATCCTGCGTGCATCCTCTTCCGTATGGGAGGGGTCCGCCAACATGTACTCCATCGAGAACCTGGGACATCCATCGCCGGAGAGGGCCCCCAGGATCCTGTCCACGGTACCGGGATCGCAACCGACCTCCATCCTCAGGAAATGGATGTACTCGAATCCCGTCAGAACCTGTCTGCGGCGGTCGCCGCCCTCATACTCGTAATGGGGCCTCACTGAAACGGAGATGGACCTGAGAGTCTCGGAATCGAACCCCGATTCCATCAGTCTCTTCCTCAGAGGGGATACGCATGAAATCGACCTATCCACGGCCTCGTCATATGTAGGACAGACCTCCTGCACGGCACCATCGATCCTGACCATGTCGGGCCTCACGAAGATCTTTCCCTCACCCTTGACCGTTATCTTCCTTTCCATGATGGGACCAATGTTCATGGACACATAATCCTCTCCATGGGATGATCATCAAATTCGCTGAAACTGTAGAGAAGTTACACAACTAACTATACTCGACGTCATTATGTCAGCTTTATCTACCGACGAAATGATTCGTGAAACATGGTCGACAACACCAATCTCACCACGAAGGGCGGGTCACCCGTACCCGATACCAACAACTCCCTCACGGCAGGGAAACGTGGGCCCATGATGCTCCAGGACGTCTGGTTCCTGGAGAAGCTCGGTCACTTCGACAGGGAGGTCATCCCCGAGAGACGCATGCACGCAAAGGGCTCCGGTGCGTTCGGTAAGTTCACCGTGACGCATGACATCACACGCTACACCAAGGCGAAACTCTTCTCCGAGGTAGGAAAGGAGACCCCTGTCTTCGTCAGGTTCTCCACCGTCGCAGGGGAGAGAGGAGCCGCTGACGCCGAACGTGACATCAGAGGATTCGCCGTCAAATTCTACACCGAGGAGGGTAACTGGGACCTGGTCGGAAACAACACCCCCGTGTTCTTCATCAGGGATGCACTCAGGTTCCCCGACCTCAACCACGCCGTCAAGAGGGACCCCAAGACCAACATGCGCTCCGCCCAGAACAACTGGGACTTCTGGACCATGATCCCCGAGGCACTCCACCAGGTCACCATCGTCATGTCCGACCGCGGTATCCCATACTCCTACAGGTACATGCACGGATTCGGAAGCCACACCTACAGCATGATCAACGCCGAGGGTGAGCGCGTATGGGTCAAATACCACTGGGTCTGCCAGCAGGGAATCAAGAACCTCTCGGATCAGGAGGCCGAGGAACTCATCGGAAAGGACAGGGAGAGCAGCCAGCACGACCTGTTCGATGCCATCGAGCGCGGCGAATATCCCAAGTGGACCCTGAAGATCCAGGTCATGACCGAGGAACAGGCCCGCAACTACCACGAGAACCCCTTCGACATCACGAAGGTCTGGAAACACGGAGACTTCCCACTGATCGAGGTCGGAGAGCTCGAACTGAACAGGAACCCCGAGAACTACTTCGCCGATGTCGAACAGGCCGCATTCGCCCCCACCAACCTGGTTCCCGGTCTCGGACTCTCGCCCGACAAGCTGCTCCAGGGAAGGATCTTCGCATACGGTGATGCACAGAGGTACAGGCTCGGTGTGAACCACAACCTCATCCCCGTCAACGCACCCAAGTGCCCCGTGAACTCCTACCACCGTGACGGTGCAATGAGGGTCGACGGGAACTACGGATCCCGCAAATCCTATATCCCCAACAGCTACGGCGAGTGGAAGGAGAACGGGACCGAGGAGCCCCCTCTCCCCATGGAGGGCGACATCTTCCGCTACGACCCCGGAGAGGACAAGGATGACGATGTCTTCTACCAGGTAGGAGACCTCTACAGGCTGCTGAAGGAGGATAAGAAACAGCTCCTGATCGAGAACACCGCCAGGAACATCGCACCCGTCACTGAGAACATCAAGTACCGCCACGCGGTCCACTGCTACAAGGCCGATAAGGATTATGGATTCCGCATCGCCGATGCACTGTCCCTGGACAGGGCAAAGGTCGAGGAGCTCGCAAAGCTCAGCGAATCCGATCTCCAGAAAGCCACCTGGTCATCCTGACCTTGAAACGAGCCCTGTGGGCTCACCTTCCGTCCGGGGATCCCCCTCGGACGGTTCACTTCTCATGAACGATTCGGAGAACAGGATTAGTTCCCCCTCCTCCACGGATTCCGCCTCACGGAAGCGGGACCTGTCCAGGACCTCTATGTAATACGGCCTCAGATCGGAAACGGCGGTAACACGCATCCCCATATCCGATCTGGAGACCTTCGCCCAGCGGAAACCGTCGGTGGCCACACCCACCCTCGATCCATCGGTACGCATTGCGGTCATCACCCTCGAGGATGCATGGGAAAGCGGACTGTTCATCGGAGATACGGCCATGGCCAGACCCGGGACACAACCGTCCGCCACATCGTACGAGGATATCCTCCCATAGCCGAGATTCTCCATCATCGGCACGACCAGTACACGCAGCGTGAGATACAACGGATCCTCGCCGGAGCGTATGTCCTTGTATGATGGAGCATGACTTCCCGAGATGACCCTGCCGGCCTTCCTGTGACCGAGACACCTGTCCAATTCGGAAAGGGCACATTCCATGGCGTTCCTGAGGATCTCGGGCTTCATGGATGTTCGACGGGAGAACAACTTATAGGCGTGACACCGACGGATGACCGAAAATACCGAAAGTGGAACGGATACGGGTGATCGAAGAACGGAGTGGTGGGCCCGCCCAGATTTGAACTGGAGTTACGTGCACCCCAAGCACGAAGGATACCAAGCTACCCCACGGGCCCATGTAAAGCAGGGGAATAAGTTTTCATTTAAAAAGTTAACGCTCCCGGCGATGGGATACATCTGCCGGAAGCTTTGAGTTTCATCCGAGAGGCGCAATCTCTCCGATCAGGTCAGCATGGGAGACGATCATCCTGCGGCAGCAGTACCTCTCGAATCCAAGGCTGTCAAGGACGACCTTAGGATCCTCGCCCTGCTGTACACGCTTCACGTACTC
>CALYUZ010000048.1 GCA_945492685.1 uncultured Methanomassiliicoccaceae archaeon
TCTGCTCCCTCTCCCTGAGGCCGGCGGCGTTGGCGTTCCTCATCATGTCGTCGGCTGCACGGATCTCGTCGCGGACCTGTCTGAGCTTGGACCTGACATCGTCCAGGGCCTCGGTGGCCTTCCTGAGCTTCTCACCGAGCTCGGCGAGCTTGTCCTCGGATGCGGCACCGAACTTCAGCATGTTCTGCTGACTGATGTTTCCTCCAACCATCGCTCCGGATGCCTCGATGAGCTCTCCCTGCATGGTGACGATCCTGATCCCGCCCATGATGCGACGGGCGGTGTCCATGTCCTTGACCACGAGTGTGTCACCCAGCACGTACCAGAACGCGTTGTAGTACTTCTGATCGAAATCGATGAGGTCAATGGCATATCCCTCGGAGTCCTTGACGCTCATGATCGCCTTGGCCCTCGGCTTCCCTCCCATCATCTTGGTGAGCGGGAGGAACGTGACACGTCCGAGCCTCTCCTTCTTCAGATAGGCGATGGCATCCGCGGCGACCTGATCATCATCCACGACGACGGCCTGCATCTTCCCTCCGGCGGCGACGGACAGGGCGGTCTCGAATCCCTTGTCGACGGTGGCGAGCTCCTGGATTGTCCCATGGATGCCGCGCATCTCACCTCTGTTCCTGAGGGACAGGATGGCCTCCACCGCGGCGCTTCCCCTGTTCACCCTGTCGGACACCTTCTTCTCGGCCTGGAGGGCGTTGTATTCGGAATCGATCCTGCGGTACGCTGCGTTGAGCTCGGCCTCCTGCTTCTCCAGCTCGGCCTCCCTGCCCTTGGCCTCCAGGATCTTGGCACCGTAGTCCTCGATGCTTGGCCCTGCGGCGGATTTGATCTGGTCCAGACTCCACTTGGCATCCTTGATCTCGAAATCGGTGTTCTGGAGCTTCTCGTCGGTGACGGCGAAGGCATTGTGCGCCTCCTCCGATGCGGACTCCGCCTTGGCGAGCCTCCCCTGTGCGGTACGGAGCTCTGCGGAACAGGCGTCGAAATCGGCCTCCACCTGCACCAGACGCTCCTGGAGCTCCTTGTGCTCCCCTCCCACCTGGGAGATGAGCTCTGAGACCTCCTTCTCCTCGGCCTCCTTCTCGGCCTTGGTGGCCTCGGCCTCAACGAGTTTGATGGTGATGTCGTCCTTGGACTGCCTGAGGTCGGTAATCTCGTTGTTGTTCTCCGCGATGGACTCCTCGAACTTCTGCCTGAAGACCTCCTGCTCCTCCTTGTCGGATTCGGCAGTCTCCTTCCTGTCCTTCTTGGTGGCGAGGTCGATCTTCGCATCCTCGATCTTCTTCTTGAGCTCCCTGTACTCGGGACCGATCTTGGACGCGATCTCCTCCTCCTTGGAGCGGATCTCGGCCTCCTTCTGGCCCAATGCGGTCTGGAGCTCGCCCTTCTTTGCGATATCGGCCTCGATCTTGGACGCGAGCCTTTGGATCTGCTCGGACTGGGAGTTCAGCTTGGACTGCTCCATCTGCAGTCTCCTATGAGAGTGCTGCGCCTTGGCGATGTCAAGTGCGTTCCTGGCATCCAGGTACTTCCTGGCGTCCTCCCTCTCCTTCTCAAGCTTGGCCACCTGGACGGAAAGCTCCTCGGTGACGATGGTTATGCGGTCGAGGTTGGTCTCCGCCTCGGCCCTCTCAGAACGCGCCTTGTCTATGTCGGCATCGAAGCTGGCGATACCCGATATAGAGTCGAGGATGCGGCGCCTCTCGTTGTTCCCCATCTGGACGATGCGGGTGACGTCACCCTGCTGGACCAGGTTGTATCCGTCCGCGCTGATCCTCGCCTTCGTCAGAAGGCTGTCGAACTCGGACATGGTGGACTTGCGGTCATTGACGAAGAAGTATGAGCTGTAGTCCTGACCGTTGTCGGACATCTTGACGTAACGGGTGAGCCTGACGGTGTCGTCATCCCAGGGCATCAGCCTGTCGGTGTTGTCGAATACGAGGGAGACCTTGGTGTACGATGCCTTGTTCTTGGACTTCCCGCCGTCGAAAATGAGGTCGGTGAGCTTCCCCGCACGGACGGCCTTGGAACTCTTGGGTCCGAGCACGAATAGGATGGCATCTGTGATGTTGGACTTACCGGACCCGTTCGGACCGGTGACGGCGGTGTATCCCTCCATCAATGGGACCGTAAGCTTCCCGCCGAATGATTTGAAGTTCTCGAGCTCGACCTGTTTTAAGTACACACTACACCCCCGACGGGGGATCCGGACCGGCATGGCCCCTTGCATCCCATACCGCACATGTTAGGTCAGGGCACGTTCCCTTCACGCGCGCCCGCATATGCGATATAAAAAGTATCGCGCACGCGATATATAAAAAGATTTGGAGAAACAAAGGGTGTGAAGGGGTTTCGGTCACTCCAGCCGGGAAGGTATGTCCGCCACCGAGGCCAGCACATGTGTGGGTCTGATATCGGACACCTTGAGATCGTCCTCGGACGTCTCTCCGGTGAGGACCAATATGGATGCGGTTCCGGCACGGACGGCCATCTCGATATCCGTGTACAGACGGTCGCCGACCATCACCGTCTCCGATGGGTCGACACCCATCTCCCTGGCGGCCATGTCCAGCATGAGACCGTTAGGCTTCCCTATTACCACGGCCTTCTTGTCGCACATCTGCTCGAACATCCTGATGAAAGGACCTATGTCGATGTCGTAAGCATCCTCTGTGGGACACAGGTCGTCGGGATGTGTGGCGATGAGCTCGGCGCCCTTCACCAGGAAGCGGTACGCGTTGTTGATCTTCTCATAGGTGATCGTCTTGTCGAAGGTCAGGAGGACGATATCCGGATCCGTGTCGACCACGTTTACACCCGCGGCCCTCATCTCCTCCACGACATCCGGTGATGCAACTGGATACACCCTCTTCCCGGCACGTTCGGAAAGAACGAACCTGGTGGTGGCTATCGCGGACGTGAGGACATTGCCGATGTCCACGTGGAAACCCATGCGGACCAGCTTCTGATAGTAGAAGTCCCTGGCACGGGACGAGTTGTTGGTGAGGAACACGAACGGTATGCCCCTGGACTTGAGGTCGTCGATGAACTCTATCGCCCCTGGTATGAGGTTCCCGCCCTTGTAGACGGTACCGTCCATGTCGATCATGAATCCGCTGTACTTCACAGATAATCCTCCGCTATGATGCCGATCGTGCGCCTGAGCTCCGCCCTGGAGACCTTGTTGTATATGGTCGCGGCCGGGTGATAGGTAGGGATGAAGGGTACATCCCTGTCGCCCACCCTTATCGTGGTGGGGACATTGACGATCTCCGCCATCTTCCCCTCGTATCCCATGAGGTCCCTGCAGGCGGACTTCCCCAACCCAACGACGAGACGTGCGTCATGGAGCTCCGACTCCAGGAAGGGACGGCAGGCCGCCATCTCCTCATGGGTGGGGTCCCTGTTCCCGGGGGGCCTGCACTTCACCGTGTTGGTGATCAGGATGGATCTCCTGTCGATTCCCGCATCCTCCAGCATCCCGTCGAGGATCTTCCCGGAGCGGCCCACGAATGGCCTCCCCTCGAGATCCTCGTTCTCCCCGGGAGCCTCCCCCACCAGGATGATGCCCGATGACGGATCCCCGTCGGGAAGGACGATGTTGGTGCGACCCGCACAGAGACCGCACAGGCTGCAATCGGCCTCGGGCCTCATCTCCTCTCACTGACGAGCTCGGATGCCTTGACCAGGGGGTTGAACGCGACGCCGATCTCGGCGAGGTTCTCCCTTCCGCCTCCCTCACGGTCGATGACGGAGATCACGTTGGTGACCTCTGCACCGTTCTCGCGGAGGGTCTGGATGGCCTTGATGCTGGATCCGGCGGTGGTGATAACATCCTCCACCACCAGGACCTTGTCCCCGGGGTTGAGGTCTCCCTCGATCAGCTTTCCGGTACCGTGGTCCTTCTTCTCCTTCCTGATCATGACGTAGGGGATGCCTGTCGCCAGAGACAGGGCGGCTGCCAGAGGCACGGATCCGAGGACGACGCCCGCGATCCTGTCGGGACGGATGTTCTCGATCTGCATCTTCTCGGCCATGAGCTGGGAGATGAGATACAGCACCTTGGGGTTGGTGCTTGCCTTCTTGATGTCTATGTAGTAGTCGCTCTTGGCACCGGATGCCAGTGTGAACTCGCCGAACTGCAGCGCACCGCAGTCGGTCAACGCGTTGGAAAGATCGCTCATGTGAATCACCAGGGCTCCTTCTTGAGGCCCATCTTGTATCCCACGATGTTCACCAGACGGTGTATGGCGAACATTATGATGATTATGAACAGCAGGGCGGCGATGTGCCAACCCTCGATGTAGGTGGCGTATATCCAATCGAAATGGAACAGGGCGGTCACGCAGAACGCACCGATCACGAAGTCGTACTGGTCCAAGATGGGGGCCTTCTGTCCCCTCTCCATGCCGAGCCTCCTCTTGATGAACGCTCCGCATAGGTCTCCCAGGACGGCACCGAACGAAAGACACGCCAATATACTGACATTGTCCCAGAACGGTCCGTAACCCCAATAATCGATCGGATCCCAGATCGATGCGATCAGGATCATGATCAATCCGACGGCGATACCGCTGAACGCGCCTCCGAAGAAGCCCCTCCATGATTTGCCGTCACCGAATATCCTCTTGCCCCTCCAGGTTTTTCCGAAATCTATCTTGGTCTTCCCTCCGAACACGACAGCGGCGGAATTGGGGACCATAGCCGGCAGGAAGAGCCAGAGACCGGTTATCATGATCACGATGACCTCAATCACATCCATGGATGCACCTTGTCTCTTTGGAATGCGGACAAGATGTATAACGTTGGCGGAGTCCCTTATCTATGTCCAAGGACATCACCGTCTCATGTTGGTACTTGACAGCTCCGCTTTCTTCTCGATGGATGCGCTTCCCGAGGAGGACCACGTGTGTCCTCCCGGTGTGATAAGGGAGCTGGAGAAGTACGAGGACCCGCGCCTCGCCCTCTGGGGCGACATGGTCCACGTCTCAGACTGCTCCAAGGAGTCCATGGATAGGGTCACAGAGGCCGCCAGGAAGAGCGGGGACCTCGGAAGACTGTCCCCCGTGGACATGACCGTCCTGGCCCTGGCATTGGACGTCCAGGGCACCATATGGTCGGATGACTACTCCATACAGAACGTGGCCCGCATCATGGGCATAGGGTTCAAGCCCATAGGCATGAAGGGCATAGAGAAGGTCGTCAAGTGGAACTACAAATGCCTGGGATGCGGCAAATGGTTCAAGGAGAAGATGCCGGAATGTCCGATCTGCGGTTCGGGGATGAAGGCCTGCAGGAAGAAGTGATCAGGGGAAGATGCGCTTGCACCTGATCAGATTTCCGAGCCTGCGCTGACCCAGGACCTTCATGCAGAAAACCGTGCTGCCCTCGGACCTGAATCCGAAGGTGTCCGCCAGCTTCTTGTTGAATGCGGCGGTCTTGAGGGGCTTCTCCATGATGGACCTCCACTCGGTCTCGTAATCCGTCAACGGGGATCTGGAGGAGATGTTCCTTCCTGCGACGGTTCCGCAGACGCGTCCGGCGATCATCGCCAGAGGTATTCCTCCGCCATTGACCGATATCACCTGACCGGCCGCATCACCGACGACCATTCCGTTACCGGTGACGGTCTTCTCGATGGGACCTTCCGACGGAACGTACTTTCCCTCGAGCTTGCCCTGGACATCGAAACCATTCTTCTTGGCGAACGTGTCGAAGAATCCGGACAGGTTGCCACTGGCGAACTTGGGAGAGAATCCCACACCGACATTGGCGCGTCCGTCCTTGGGGATGATCCAGCTGTAGGCGCCCGGGGCGATGTCTCCGAAGAACATGTAGAGATAGGGTTCGAAATCCCCTTTGGCCTGAGCCGTGACGGCAGGATAGGGATTCCTGTTCCTCTTCAGACCGAGACTCTGGGCAACACGGGAACCGGGTCCGTCGGCACCGATGATGGTCTTGTACTCGATGATGCCCTGGCTGGTGACCGCCTTCCCATCCTCTATTCCCTTGAAAAGACAGTTGGTGACGAGTTCCGCACCGGAGTCCTCTGCCAGTTTCATCAGATACTGGTCGAATCTGTCCCTGTCGGTGGTGTAGCCCTCGAAATCCAAGAGGGTCGTCCTACCCTTGGGGTCGACGAGTTTGATCCCGTGGGTCTCCCTGCAACGGAGATTGGAGGGGATGTCGAACAGGGACTCTGCATCGGTGAGTGTTGGGAACATGTCCTTGATCTCCTCGAGACCGGGTATGAACTCCCCGCATCTGACGGGCACACCCACCTCGGGACGTCTCTCGAGAACCATGACACTTGCACCTGACTGCGCAGCGAACCTGGCGGCGGTGCTCCCCGCGG
>CALYUZ010000049.1 GCA_945492685.1 uncultured Methanomassiliicoccaceae archaeon
ACCCCTTCCGTCCCCTTGACCTTGCCAGGCTTGAGACCCTTGTTTTTGGCAATCGCCTGCGCTTTCTTCAGATCAATACGTTCCATTACCATCTGAGTACCCTCCTTGGCATTTGTTGAAAAACCGATTCGTATGCGTTTATTTAGCACTTTGGAGGAATTGTATCTAAACGGCCGATAAAAATGGTTTTTTGACATACCGTAAGGGACATAGAGCGATTAGAGAACACAACAAACGACCTCCATGCCGACGTCATGTCATTTTTATCGTATGACGATATAGGATACGACAGATACCGCAACCAATATCAACAACCGCCGAACTACAACGGGATATGGTAAAGCCCGACAGGATTCTCCTTAGGTCTTCCCCCTCCGAGGACACATCGCCGGAGATGGGTCTTCTCCTTGGCCATGCCCTGGCCATGGATTACAAGAGGGTGGTCATCGCAAGGGACCTGATGAAGAGCAGTACCATGATGAAGGAGGCCCTGGTGGCCGGACTCACATCCTCGGGAGCGGACGTCATCGATCTCGGATGCACGTCGGCACCTGTGACCGCGATGATGGCCAAGCACGGAGATTGCGCCGTGTACATCACAGAATACCGCGAATACGGGCTGATAAGTGGCTACCTTCTGATGAACTCCAACGGTAGCCTGTTCAGAAAGGACCAGATCCGCCATCTCGACAAGATATTCACCGAGAAACAGGAACTACCAGACTACAGGCACCTCGGAAACGTCAGGACCTACAACTTCGCGACCGAGGAGTACAACAGGAGGCTCCTGTCGATCCTGAGGGCACCCGCCGGATGCTCGCTCGTCCTTGACTGCAACTGCGGCGTGTCCGCCGACTCCGCACCCCAGGTCCTGAACGGGATGGGAGCCGACGTCATAGCGGTGAACGCCCAGAAGGATAGGAACTTCATCTCCCGTCCGATGTCGATGACCGAAGCGGAGCACAGGGAGATCCGCCAGTTCGTGGAAAGCGACCCCGGTACAATCGGTGTCATTCTGAACCGCATAGGCACACTTGCCACCATACTGGATGAGAAGGGATCCGTCATGGACAGTGAGAAGGTCCTGGCCCTGATCGTCATGTTCCTGAAACCGAAATGCATCGTCGTACCCGCGAACATGACCTCACTGGTGGAAGATGCGTTCTGGGGCAGGATAGATGTCGGGATGATCACACCTTTCGAGGATGCTCCCGCAGAGGAACGCAGATTCATAAGGGCGCCCATGGACGCGGGCTCGGTATGCGAAGCCGTCGCCAACAACGGAGCGGACATCGGGTTCTACGAGGATGGAATCATATTCGGAGACATCAGCATGATGTCCGACGGCATCTACACATCAGCCGTCGTAGCACAGATGTCGGCGGAGAACAGTCTGTACCGGATGTGTGAGGACCTTCCGGAATACTACAGCGACTCCAAACAGTTCCGCTTCGAATGCACCCGGGACGAGTTCTCCCGCATGTTCGGTGAAAGGCTGTCCACGATGAAATTCGAGGATATACAGCACATCGACGGGTGGAGGGTTCAGATGGATGACGGATGGTTCATGGTCAGATTCGACGATGACAACGAACAGAACCTCGTAGTGACCGCCGAATCCACAGATCGCGCATACCTCATCGGACTCATGGAGATCGCCGGCGACATGGTCGAAGAATGCTCCAAGGGCCAGTGAAACTCAGTATATTATCTCCAACTCCATCGGCTCCCCGCGGGAGTCGTATGCCTGCCAACTGCCCCTGTCGTAAGGCTGGCATGTTATGAAATGGACACCGCCCATGTTGGCGAAGAAATCCTTGTCCGCATCCGAGGGAAGGTTGCAGTAACCCGGATGGGAGTGGGCCGAACCGGCTATGCTGTAGTCGATCGGCGCCATCCACTGGCTGAGGAAGCTGTGGCTGTCCCCGTACAGGGTCCCGGGAATCAGGACCATCTCGCTGATGATACCGTCGATCTCCCTGGTCATGCAGAGGAACTCGTCGGGGTAGGTGGACCTGGCGGCCTCGTTGAAGCCGTCGATGAAATCCACATCCACCCCGATGATGCGGTTCATAGGGCGTTCACCAGCTTCTCGCGGACCCTTGAGAAGAAATCCATGTTGAACCTGATGAACCTGGCCTTCTTGTTGGACATCATGAACTCGACCTTGGTCATACCGTCCATGGGATACTCCCTCTGTCCGTCCAAAACGATCAGGCACTCCTTGTCCAGGACACTCTCGATGGTGATCTTCGACGTGGCCGGAACGATGAAGGGCCTGGATGAGAAGCGGTACGCTGCCATGGGAACGATCATGAGTGCGTTGACGTGGGGCTGGATGTATGGTGCCCCGAGGCTCATGGCATAGCAGGTGGAACCAGTCGGTGTCGAGACTATGACACCGTCGGAACGGAGCTCGCATGCCAGTTCGTCATCCACGTAGATCTTGTAATGACGGATCTTGGCAACGGACGCGGTATGTACCACGGCCTCGTTGACCGAATCCGGAAGATACTGCCCGTCATACCAGGTGCTGAGCTTGAAGCGCGACTCTATGATGTAATCCTCGCGGAGCAGCCTCTCGATCCCCTCCTTGATATGGTCGTGATCGATCTCCGCCAGGAAACCGACGCTTCCACCGTTGATGCCTATCACCATGGCATCCGTGTTCTGGAGGGCCCTCAGGAGTGTACCGTCCCCTCCGATCACGATGACTATGTCCACACCCATCCCATTCAGGGGTGTTCCCTCGAGACCCATCCCGTCGGCGATGTCCTTGTCGAGGAGGAAGGTCTCCCCCTGGAGGGCATCGATTACCTCCTGTGTGTACCCCACCGCGTTCCTGACCGATGTGTTGGTGTAGATCCCGTACCTGTGCTCGGGGACCTCCTCCTTGTGCATCACGAAATCGTAGACCTTCCTGCTTCCCACGGCAAGGAAGTTGGAACGGTGATCGAGATCGAAGGGCATGTCGAGTATGTTCCCCTCCAGATCATATACCTCCCCTCCCGCCTCACGGAGGATGATTGTACTGGCGGCGATGTCCACGATCCTGACCTCACGGGTGTACTTCTCGGCCTTCATGAAGTATCCGTCGGCCTCACCCTCGGCCACGATCTCCATCTCCAGGGATGCGCATCCGTAGCAGCGGGACGACTTGACACTCTTGGTGAGTGCGAACGCGTCCGGATGGGCGCCGTTGCCCATGTAGATCATCATGAAGAGGTCGTCCATGTCGGGCTCGCGGACGTGCATCCTGCGTCCGTTCTTGTAGGCGCCGTTGCCCCTCTCGGCCCACATCTCATCGCCCGTGACGGGATTGCGCAGATATCCCAACCTTATGTCGGAGAGTGAGGATGTTCCGACCGCGAGGGATATCGTGTAGTAGGGAACACCGGCTATGGCGTTGGATGTCCCGTCTATCGGGTCCATCACCAGGGTCTCCTCTGCACCGTTGTCCACGAACCCGATCTCCTCGCTCAGGACGTTGAGGGGGATGGAGTTGCGGTCGATGTACATCAGGGCCGCGTTCTCCGCGACCTTGTCAATCTGCGCCGTGGGGGTGCCGTCCGCACCCATGCAGACCTCCTCCCCGCGGCATTTCGAGTCGGGGATCTTCCTGATGGCTTCGACTACGGCATCCGCGATGGCGGAGAGGGTCTCCTTCGTGATCATGTGTTGGGGGAACACTTCACCATTATTATGGATGCGCGCGGACACACGCGATAAGGGGAAATAACCGCACACATTCCCCGTTGGACATGGAGGAACTGGGATTCACATCCGGCAGGGTGTTCTCCGACAGGGGACGTCTGTACACCGTATCCATGCACCCCGGGAAGAGGGTCTACGGGGAGAGGCTGACCACGGTGTCCGGGACAGAGTACAGAGAATGGGACCCTCGCAGGAGCAAGCTCTCCGCATACATCACCAACGGAGGGAGGAGATTCCCGTTCACATCGGAGAGCAGGGTCCTGTACCTGGGCGCATCGAGCGGGACCACACCGTCCCATGTAGCGGACATATGCCCCGACGGGAAGGTGTACTGTGTGGAATTCGCACAGAGGATGTTCAGGGAACTGGTGGGGACATGCGCCGACAGGCCGAACATGATGCCCATCCTCGGCGATGCGACCAAACCCGAGGGATACGCCATGTTCGCCGATTCTGTGGATGTGGTGTACCAGGATGTGGCCCAGAAGAGGCAGGCCGAGATCCTGTGCGACAACATGGACGCGTTCAACGCCAGACACGGCATGGTGGCCGTCAAGGCACGTTCCGAGGATGTCACCGCATCACCCGAATCCATCTTCGAGATGTCGAAGAAGGTGATCGAGGACAGAGGATTCAAAGTGACCGATGTTAGGAGGCTCGATCCCCACGAGAAGGACCATGCCATGATCGTCGTGGAGAGGATGCTTTGAGGACCGCGTATGCGGTCGCCTTCTCCGGCGACAGGTTCCTGATGGTGTGGCATCCGCGCCGCAACGGATGGGAGATGCCGGGAGGACACGTGGAGGAGGGCGAGACTTCCGCGGAGGCCGCCGCCAGGGAATCCATTGAAGAATCCGGATACGCGATCGAGGTTGTGGAGACGAGGGACATAGGCTACTGCGACGTCTGTGCCGCGATGATCCTGGACAAGGTCTCAGACAGCTCCGAGATGCGTTCGGAACTGTTCTCCGAGATTCCCGACCAGCTGTCCTTCGACAGGGAGGAATACGAGGACACCATCCCATGGGCCAGATCCGTCCTCGAATCCAGGGGCCTGATCTGATACAGTCACGCGTGATGGTTGACCTGATAAATGTTAGACCTTTATCAATAAAGCTTATCACATTATTCAGGCCGTGTCCGAGAGATGCTGTCTCACACAATGCTTTTTATATTGTTATATAATCGCGAGTCTCAGCCTCGCCGCCTAGATATGATTCGGAGGATCAGACTATGGCAAGAATGCACACAAGAAGAAAGGGAGTATCCTGCTCAAAACGCCCCATGGTTTCCGAGAATCCTGCATGGGTTCCTCTCAACGCCACCGAGATTGAGGACCTTGTAGTGAAACTCGCGAAGGATGGAATCATCTCCGCCAAGATCGGGCTCATCCTCAGGGACCAGTACGGAGTCCCCGATGTCAGGCTCGCAACCGGAAAGACCATCACCAAGATCATGGAGGAGAAGGGAGTAGCACCTTCCCTTCCCGAGGACCTGGCCAACCTCATGAGGCGCGCCATCGACCTGAACGTCCACCTCAGGGACAACAGGGGAGATGTCTCCAACAAGAGGGGTCTCAACATGATCGAGGCAAAGATCAGGAGGCTCGAGCGCTACTACAAGAGGAACGGTGTCCTTCCCGCAGACTGGAAGTATTCTCTCAGCAACGCGGAACTCATGCTTAAGTGAGTACACATGGAGACCGAGGTCCCATCAAAACTTCTTTCCACTCTTTCTCAAGCCGCAGACATCGTCCGCGGCCACAACTTCATCCAGGTGTTCTCCCACTATGACGCCGACGGGGTGTCCGCTGCGGCCATCGTGGCGAAGACGCTCATGCGTGCCGGCAAGGAGTTCAGGGTCACACTCTTCACGACACTGAACGATGTGAACATGGAGACCATCCGCCACACGAAGGCGGACTGCATGATCATCACCGACCTGGGTGCATCCTACATCGACAAGCTCGACGAGATGTCCTGCGACATCGTGGTACTCGACCACCACACGGTTATATCCGAGGCCAAGAGGGTCTGCTACGCCAACCCACACCTGTATGGAATCGACGGGATGGTGGCCGGATGCGGAGCGACCATGGCATTCCTGTTCTCCGTCACCATGGATGAGAACAACTGGGACCTGGTGCAGATCGCATTCGCGGGGATAGCCGGTGACAGACAGCACATCAACGGCCTGTCCGGACTCAACACATACCTCCTGAAGGAAGGGACCCGCAGGGGATTCATCGAGGAGATGCCGGGATCGCTCATCCCAGCAGGCGACCTGATGACCGAACTCTTCGTCGGAACCGACCCATACATCCGCGGGGTGAGCGGGAACACCGACGGTGTCGCCGCAATACTCGCCGATGCGGGGATAAGCCACGGCAAGAGCTACATGGACCTGACGGACGATGAGAGGAGGAGACTCTCATCCCTCATCGCGGTGAAACTCACCCAGCAGGGGATGCAGCTGTCGTCCATGAACGAGATCGCCCGCAACAGGTACTATCTGAAAGGTATGAAGATGGATGCGGAACAGTTGTCATCCATCCTCAACAGCTGCGGCCGTGCCGGGATCGGTGGCATAGGGATCGCCGCCGGAATGGGCGACGAGAGGGCA
>CALYUZ010000050.1 GCA_945492685.1 uncultured Methanomassiliicoccaceae archaeon
CTGTGTGTCACCGTTGAGCTTCGGGGTGTTCCCGATCTCGTTCTTGATGACGTCGATACGGGGATCGTACGTACGGTAGATCTGATAGTCCCCGTCCGGGATCTTGAACGGCACGTGTATCGGGTGGAGGTCCATGACCTTGAATCCGCCGACCTTCCTGTCGCCGTCGAATATGGACAGACCGTCCTTGAGTCCCACGGGCTCGTCGAACTCGGTGACGATGGTCTTGTCCTCGATCCTGACATCGGCGATGAAGAATCCCCTGTTGTCGGGATACAGTGATTGGACCGGTGATTTCACACCGTCGAAGTAGCCGTGACAAGTCCCCCTGTTGAAGACGGTCCTCAGGAGCTCCAGCGTCTCGTCGTACTCCTCCCCGTCGATCCCGTCCTCGGCCATGGAGTAGGCCTTGGATGCCAGGTACGTGTAGGCGGGGGACCTCATGCGCCCCTCGATCTTCAGGGAGGTGACGCCGATGTCCCTGAGCTTGCCTATGTAATCTATACCGTAGATATCCGCGGAGCTCATCAGATACCCCGCCTTGCCATCGCGCTCATAGCGTTTCCTGCAGGGCTGGGCACAGGAACCCCTGTTTCCGCTGCGGCCTCCGATGAAACTGGAGAGCATGCATCCTCCGGACATGCAGTAGCACAGCGCCCCCTGGATGAAGACCTCGGTCTCGATGGGGGATTCGGGGACTATGCGGGACAGCTCATCCATCGTGAGCTCCCTTGCCAATACCGCGCGGTCCAATCCGTTCTCGGAACACCACTTCAGTCCCTCGAGGGAGTGGATCTGCATCTGGGTGGAGGCATGCTTGGCGATATCGATGTTGTAGAGGTTCTTCAGGAGCCCCAGGTCCTGGACGATGACCGCATCCGCCCCGATGTCCCTCAGGAACCTGACGAACGATACGGCCTCCTCCATCTCGGAGTTCTTGATCAGGGTGTTGACGGTCACATGGACCTTGACCCCGTTGTCATGGGCGTATCCCACAGCACCCTCGAGCTGGCGGTCGCTGAAGTTGCCCGCGAAGGCGCGCGCTCCGAAACTCTTCCCCGCCAGATAGACGGCATCGCATCCGCCCTTAACGGCGGCGGCAAGACTGTCGGGTGAACCGACCGGTGACAGTATCTCCACGTTAATCGGGACTCCATCGGGACTGCGGTTATTATGGTTGCGGATGCCCCGGCGATGGGGACGCACTCTGACCGCAACATCCCCCATTGATAAGCTCCCATGCGGAGACACCTGCATGGAACAGGATTTCATAGGAACCGTCATCGGGTCCCGGAAGAGAGATAACAAGGATACTCGGGCCTCGTCCTCGGACGGCGCGATGGTCGTTGACTGCAGGGGCTGCGATGTCTCCCCAGTCCCGGGATCGGATGAATGCACAGGATGCATGGTGAGGGAGATGTGCTCCCTCGGGGGCCACGACAGGGTGATAATGAGGACAGGCAGGGACATAGAGCTCTCAGGACCCGCCTGCAAGGCGGTAAAAGATGCATCGTCCCTGAGGAGATGGTCCATGCCCCCGTCCCCTCCCAAGGGTAGATGCTCCAAATGCGGTACATCGAGATACAGGGTGATGGAGAGGGCATGGGCCACCTTCCCGGAGGACGGCATCGGTTTCGCGAAGGCGATGCTCGATGACGACGGAAACAAGAACGATGAATGCGAAAAGTGCAGGGAATCCACCCGCAGGGCACTGGACCTGCTGGAGAGGAGACTGGAACAGATCATCGAATGGCTGGTGGACCAATGAGGGAGCATCTCATGCCGGTGAGACCCACGCCATGTCCGAAGGTGATAGTCTACGAGGATCCGCCCGTATCCGATGATACAGAACCGGAGAGACCGGTGCCATCCTCCGCATCCATCGACACCCGGAATGTGGAGTCAAGGAGGATACCCTCCCCGGGAGAGTACGTGCCGAGGGAGTTCGGACCCCAGATCCGGAGGCTTGCCTCGAGGGATTCCAGATCCAAACCATCATATGCGGACTGCTGGGCCCTTGAGGAATCGCAGGGGATGGATGTCATCGCATCGTACACTACCGGGCGCTGTTCCGTCAGGATCGGCAGCTGCGCCGACGGGGAGACGGAATACTATGCTGTACCCTTGGAGTACTCCTACGAAGACCCACTCAACTCCCTGATGATGGACCTGATCGGGGAGCTTCGCTCGAGGCATCGCGAATCCGGCGGACGTCTCGACAGGGATTCGGTGATGTCCGAGGCCAGGGACATCCTGGACGGGATGTCGGAAAGGCTTCTCGATTCTATTCCTGACGGAACGGATCCGGAGGATATGGTCGAGGACCTGTGTTCGGTTGCGTACAGGCACACCGTCGGTGCGGGGATCTTCGAGGTGCTTCTGACGGATCCGCACATAGAGGATGTGTATGTCGACGCACCCTGCGAGGAGAACCGCATCTACGTCACACTGAACTCTGTGGACGGACTTCTGAACTCGCATCTGAGATGCAGGACGAACCTCGTGGCCGACAGGAGGGAGGTGTCCAACCTAGTGAACTTGCTGAAGAGGGAGAGCGGACTGAGGTTCTGCCATTCCTCCCCTGTTCTGGAGACTGATTTCCCCGATTTCGATGCGAGAGCAACGATTGTCGGGTATCCGATGAGTCCGAACGGCGATGCCGTAGCGATCAGGAAGCGCTCCTCGAGACCGTGGACCCTGACAAGATTGGTCGCCAACGGTACCGTGTCCCCGAGGGATGCGGGATTGTTATCCTTCCTGATAGACAACAGATGCACGATGCTGGTCTGCGGTGCGAGGGGAGCGGGGAAGAGCTCACTGTTATCGGCGTTACTCTTCGAGTTCCCACGGGAACAAAGGATCCTGACGGTTGAGGACACTTCCGAACTGCCCGGTGAACTCATGAGAAGGCTGGGGTATAAGGTTCAGACCATACTCGTGGACGAGAGGATGGATGGCGATCAGTCGTCCAGGTCCGATGAGGCCCTGAGGGTGTCCCTGAGGATGGGTGAGTCTGCGATCGTCCTCGGAGAGGTCAGGGGGGAGGAGGCCAGGACCCTCTACCAGAGCATGAGGGCCGGACGTGCCGGGAGCTCAGTCTTGGGAACGATCCACGGCGATTCCGCGGAATCGGTCTACAAGAGGGTGGTGCACGACCTAGGGATATCCCCGGAGGCATTCATGGCGACCGATGTTATAGTCTGCCTCGGAACGGTGAGGGACAGACGCTCCGGACGCATGATCAGACGTGTCAACGAGATAATGTCCACAGGGGAGGAGCCGGGTGATTTCATCGAACTCGATGACAATGAGGCCCTGTTCTCATCGCCGGTGATGCTGAGGGCACTGAGATCGGGTCAGGTGAACAGGAAGGATGCCATGCTGGAGATCCGCGCCAGGGCGATGATGCGTTCGATACTCGCCGAAGCGGGAGGTACCGATGAGAGGTTCCTGGGACCGGAGTGGATACTCATCGCCAACGACATAGTCTCCCACAGACAGAAGGGGGACACGGCGGAGACCCTGATGGGCATTCTGAAGGAGAGGATGGGCGATGGCTCCTGACAGCAGGAGGCTCACCTGTGAGGGGCCCACGGTGGTGGGCATGCTCACATCCTCCCTGGAATCGGGAGGCTCCCTGGATTCCGCCATAAGGGCTGTGGCCTCGGAGGGACCGAGGATATCCAGGAGACTGTTCTCGGATGCGGTGAACTCGGTGGACACCAAGGGATCTCCGGGATTGAAGGAGGCGCTCATGGATATCCTCGACGGACTGCCCGAACAGGCTGTCGGATACCGCAGGTCCTTGGGCATGTGCCTGGCGGCATCCGAATCGTCGGATCCGGGTGAGACCTCCAGGATACTGAGGGATGCTGCGGATTCCGCTCTGGAGAACGTGAGACTCATGGGGGAATCCTACAGCTCGTCACTGTCGTTCCCCTGCATGGCTGTGTTCGCCATAGGGATAATGGTGCCCATGATACTCATGTCCCTGCTGCCCATGCTCAGCATAGGTGGCATGTTCGGTGCAGATATGATCAGCGGGGAGATGGTCATGGTGGTCACCCTCGCCATCATCCCCGGTGGGATCCTCCTGATGTGCCTTTGGCTGCGCTCGAGGAATCCCTTCAGGGAGGAGGTGCCACCGCTGACCGGCTGGAAGGTCGCCCTCCCGCTTCTGATCACGATACCTCTGATGGTCCTGCATGAGGCGATGGGGTTCGACCGTGAGGGGATGCTGCTGTTCTCCCTCGCCCCGGCCGCGGTCATCACGTTGGCATACGCATGGAACGACAGGAGACGCTCGGTGGACACGGACAGGTGTGTGGACTCCCTGATGGATTCGATCATGGACATGGGGAACAGGATGCTCTCGGGGGAGAACTTCGAGACCGCTGCGGTGGCTTCGATGGAATCCAAGAAGCACTGCTCTGACGTCGGCAGGAGGCTCAGATGCGAACTGGAGATGTGCAGGGGCGATACCGGATCGGCGGTCAGGGCAGCGGTATCACCCGTATCCGCGGAGATGGCATCATCGATGGACGACATAAGGTCCTGTTCCGTCAGGGATGTGGAGGATGCCGGAAGACTCGCGGTGACCATGGGCAGGCAGTATCAGAACCGCGGGGTCACGATGAGGGTGCTTGAGACCAGGCTGAAATCGCTGACCGACATGATGTTCGCAACGGCGACTGTGTTCGCCCCGATGGTGCTAGGGCTGAGCGTGTCGATGCTGGAACCCCTGTCCTCGATGGCGGGGTACAGCGGACTGACGGACACCTCGTCCGTCCTGGGGGTGTACCTGGTGGAACTGTGCGCCCTCATATCGCTGCTGACGTCGAGTCTCGGCAGGGGAGGGAGGTTCGTGGACACACTTTGGAGGTTCTGCCTGATGTGTCCGATATCCCTGCTCATATTCGCCTTATGCGGGCAGGTGAGCCTGTGACATCGGATGATGATGGACCGCCCCCATAAAACCGGGGACGGTCGGGAACGGGTTTCAGAGGGCCGACATGAACCTGTCGCGGATCTGTGCCGCGGTCAGGGGGATGTTTGGGGAATCGGAGTTGAACGCCTTTATTGGCACGTGGACGAACCTGAACCCGTCCCTTCCGTCCATCGCAGAGCGGATCCCCTCGGGGGTGTGGGCCCTGCGCACATCTGGGAGTCCGAAGGCGGATGCGACGGCGGCAAGGTCAACGCATCCGTAGGCCTGGTTGACCTGGTTGCCGGTGGATACGAAGGCTCCGTTGTCCACGCAGACAACGGTGAGGTTGGACGGCCTGAGAGAAGCCAGAACGGGGAAGACGGAGGAACCGAGGAGGCTTCCGTCACCGTCTATCACCACCACCCTCCTGTCGGAGACGAGGGACATCCCCAGTCCGATGGGGGTGGCCTGGGTGTAGCTTCCCAGCATGTAGAAGTTCAGGGGACGGTCCCTGGAGGCGTAGGTCTCCTTGGATGGCACGCCGATGTTGGAGACCACCAGGTCGTCGTCATCCACGGAGGACATGACCTCGCGTATAGCCTCGAGACGGGTGAGCACGGGTTCGGGGAAGTCCCTGGAATCGAATCCGGGCGTCACACGCGCCCTTGGGGGATACTCCTGGGGGAGGCGCTTGGAACCGGCCCAAAGCTCCGGTTTGATCAGCACCACGTTCATGACGTTCCTGTCGAAGGCATCCCTCATGGATTCGCCGATCAGGTGGATGTCCTCTGCCTTCTCCACTATGGAGCAGCCGATGCCGTAGACCTGCAGCAGCTGGGGGATCTTGGAGTTGAAGGGTATCTGTGCCTCAATCTTCTCCGACTCGGTGCCCCTCCAGCTCGCGAGGACGAAGAAAGGCAGCTTGAAGCAGTCGGTGAGGGACATCATGGCGTTCAGCATGTTTCCGAGGCCGGAGCTCTGGATGGAGACCACCGCCCTCTTCCCGAGGAGCGAGGTTCCCGCACATATGCCGACGGCATCCTCCTCGCGGGTGATGTCTATGGTGCGGATGGCATCATGGAGCATGTCTGTGAGCAGTTTGTTCTTGTCGCAGGGGAGACTGACCACCAGGTCCGCGCCCGAATCCCTGAGCTGCTGGATCACCGCCTCCTCGTTCATGCGAGCACCTCCCTGAGTTCCTCGTCGGAGACATCCTTTGTGAGCTTCGCCTTCACTGGCACCCTGTCCATCACATGGTCCTCCCTGGCGCGCTCCAGTCCGCCTCCGGTCATGTTGAGGAATATGCAGGCATCCCTTTCCACCAGACCCTCGTCCACGGC